>JARFRI010000404.1 GCA_029287335.1 Phycisphaera sp.
GCGCCGTTGTCCAACGATCGACCTCATCCGTCAGCTCAGCCTTCTCATCGCCCTCGAGCCAACGATAAGGGTCAACGATCTCGACGCCATGCATCGTCTCGGTGATCTCGCGTTGCTGGGTCGGCGGGTAAGGATCAGGCATCGCGCAAGCACTCAGAGTTAGTAAAGCAAAAATTAGTAGATACAACTTCATCATTTAATTCCCGGGCCATTCATCAAACACAAACTTGCCATCGCGCGAGATCACTTCGCCATCAACCGTGATCGTCCCGCCTGCTCTTAAGTCGCAGACCATGTCCCAGTGCAGTCCGGATTGGTTGCTGTTGCCCGTCTCGGGATAACCCGCACCGACGGCCGCGTGGAAGGTCCCGCCGATCTTCTCATCGAACAAGGTATTCTTGGTGTATTCGGTGACTTGGTAGTTCGTGCCGATGGCGATCTCGCCGAGGCTGCGGGCACCATCGTCCTGATCGAGCATTGCTTCTAAGAAGTCCAGGCCTTTGCTTGCTTTGGCGTCGATGACTCGGCCTTGCTTGAAGGTCAGTTCGATGTCGTGGACCTCTCGGCCGTTGTGGACTGCGGGAAAGGAGTAGCGGACGACGCCGTTGACCCCGCCGTCGGCGTGCTTGAGGTTCGGCCCGGTGAAGACCTCGCCATCAGGGAAGTTCGACTCGCCGGCACAGTTGACCCAAACCATGTCATCGACGTTGACCTTCAGGTCCGTGCCGTTGGCTGCTTGAAAATGGATGAGCGACTTGCCGGTGAGGTAGTCGACAACGCGCTGCTGCTGCTCGCGGATCTTCATCCACTGCGCCGCGGGGTCGTCGTGATCCAGGTAGCCGGCCTTGAAGACGAAGTCTTCATACTCGCGCAGGCTGCGCTCGGCGTCCTGCGCGTTGGCTTGGGTTGGGAACAATGTGCCGACCCACTTCAAAGGCTTGACGCCCGGGTACTGGTCGGGGAACTCGGCAGCAGCGGCGCGTTGCATAAACGTTTCAAAGATCGGCTTGCGGGCCGAGGAAGCCATGCCCGATCGCTTAGGGTCCACACGCGTCGAAGACTTGGTATTCACCTCCGCCCACAGCGAAATACTGACATCGATCGTTTCCGCCTCGGCCATGGCGATGGGATCGATGTGTTTGAGTTGTCCCTCGCTGGCACTCTGCATAAAGATGTCATTGCAGGCCTCCGACGAGATGCGCAGCAGCGGGTGGGCCCCGGCCGCAAGCACCGCCTCGTAGATCGCTTCCAGAAGATTCGTCCCCACCACGTCCCCGCGGATCCGAACGAGTTGGCCCGGCTGGACCTTCACGGAGTAGTTCACGAGCACGTCGGCGAGCTTGTCCAGGCGTTGATCACGCATCTTTTATCTCATCATGGTCAATAAAATCGTAGAACAGGGGATACTAAGGCTTTCGCGGAAAAAGTTCTTGCCCCAGCCCCGTTTGCCGGGTAGCTTTGAACATGTTGCCTGTTGTTTCACGTCTTAGCGCTATTCTGCTCGCAACACCTACCGGAAGGCGGCCTGATGGATCAGCCGGACACGCCCGAACACTGCACAAGCCTGGGCCAACCCCCTGCTCAGGCTTTCCGACCCATCATCCCACCCCGTGAACCGGTCGAGGTGCCTCGTACTGAGCCCGTCGAAGTGCTGCCCCGATCGCCCTCGCCCGCCCCGCTGCCGCAAGACACCGCACTGTCGCCCTTTGGCGCGTCACTCGCGCCCGTGCTGCTCGAACTCTGCGACGGGAAGCTTGCCAACATCATCTGGTTCCGCACCGCCTGGCAGCGCGGCGGCGCGCGCACCGGCTACGCGACCTGGACCGACGACCACGGCACGCTCGACGCTGTCGTCAAGTTCCCCGTCCCGCCCAAAGAGCGCCGCTGGCTGGTGCAACTCTCGGCCGACGATGTCACGCCACGCGTCTTCGCCCATGGCAGCGAACTCGGCGGCTACGACCTGGCCTGGGTCGTGATGGAACGCCTGCCCCACGGGCCGATGGGCACCGCATGGGGCGCACAGGCCTACGAACTCATCGCCGAAGCCGCCGCAAACTTTTACGCCCGCGCCCGGCTGATCCCCATGGGCGATCCACCCCGACCAAATAACTGGGCACAACTGCTCAAGCGCTCCAAGCAATCCATCAGCAAAGACACGATCGCCAACTCCCAGCGATGGCGCAAGGCACTCAAAGCCGCTGGCAAACAACTGCCCAACTGGCTGGATGTATGGAACGCGCGCGACACCGGCTTCTGGTGCCACGGCGACCTGCACCCGGGCAATACCATGTCACGCACCCCCGCACCCCATGGCCCGGCCGTGCTCTTTGACCTCGCCGGCGTCCGCCAAGGCCATTGGGTCGAAGACGCCGTCTACCTCGAGCACCTCTACTGGGCCGCGCCGCAGTCGCTGCACGGCGCCAAGCCCGTCAAACAAATCGCTCAGCACCTCCGCGACTACGGCCTACCGCCCGGCCACAACTGGCCCGAACTGGCCAACATCTACCGCGCCCTGCTCGCCATGACCGCACCCGTTGAGCGACACGCCTACAACGGCAGCACTCACACCGCCGCGGCACTGACGGCGCTAGAGCGGCTCATTTAATCCCGATCACACTCGCCATCCGCCCGGTTGATTCGAGCTGTCGGCGTGTCACGTCTCGGCGGTAGCTATAAAACTCATCTTCATTCTCAGCGGTGCAGCGGTCGGTCGTGTCAATCGCCTGGGCGCCCAGCCGATGAAGCATCGCATGCGTCGCAGCGCGCAGGTCCACGTGCGGTCGGCTGCCTAGATCCCGCCGCACAAAGCGCGGGTCAAAACGCTCCGCCACTTCCTCGCCCACCTCAAACCGCCGCACTCCAATACAAGGCCCGATCGCCGCGACGAAGCGCTTCTCCAGCGCATCCACCGCTTCATTCACTACGCCCGACAACAACCCACGCCAGCCCGCATGCACCGCAGCGACCGCGCTGCCATCGGTCGTCGCCAACAAGATCGGCACGCAGTCGGCGGTGATGATCCGCGTCACCTGGCTTTCGTCTCGCAGCACCACCGCATCGGCATCGCAATCGAAACGGTGTCTGACACCTTTTTTGAGATCATGCACCGCATGGCCGTGGACCTGACGGATGCGGACCCACTCGCGGCCACTCAGGTTCAGTGCGTCGGCGATCGCCTGATCGTCGCCTTGACGCGTGCCAAAGGCGTGGGGGATGTCCAGCGCATCGAGTTGTGGCGAGCGATACGCGACAACGCCCTGATGTTCCCAGCGGTAGAGCATAGGTGAATGATAGTTGAAGACACCTGATCGATGAATGGGAATAGCCGCGATGCTACGCATCGCCGGTCAACTAAACGTCAGCTTCTAGTGGTCATCCTGCGTTGCATAGCAACGCGGCTATTGTTTCAGATCACCCTTGAGCGTCTGTGCAATCGCGACTTCGGCTAACCGGATCGTCGCGTGGTCCATATCGTGCATCGCCTGCTGGAACACATCCGCATCGACCTGATCATCAGGCGAATCGATCATGCCCTGAACGGTTGCGATGTGCGCCTCGATCTCGTCGTGGTAGCCCGGCTCGATTCCCTTACCGACGCGATCGAGCTGCTTGTTGATATTTCGTATGTCGAGCTTGGCGTTAAGGCGAAGGTCGATCAAGCGGTGGGCGTCCATGTCGGCCTTGGCGTGGGCGAAGGAGTCGCGTTCGATTTGCTGCACTTCGTCGCGGGTTAGGCCGTGGTTGGGGACGACTTGCGTCCGAGCGCGTCGGCCGGATCGCTCTTCGGTCGCGGTGACGGTGAGCACGCCGTTGGCATCGACAACGAACGTCACGTTCAACTTCGGCAGGCCCGCGGGCATCGGCGGGATGCCGGTCAACTCAAACGAACCAAGCAGTCGGCAATCGGCCACCAACTCGCGCTCGCCCTGATACACATTGATCGCGATCTTCGTCTGGCCCTCGGCATAAGTCGAAAAGATCTCACTGGCCCGCGCGGGGATCGTGCTGTTGGCCGTGATCAACTTCGCCACCGCCCCGCCCATCGTCTCGATGCCCAGTGACAGTGGGATGACATCAAGCAACAAGCCGCCCTGCCGAGTCCCCGCGAGTCGAGCCGCCTGCACACTTGCGCCCAGCGCGACGACCTGATCCGGGTCCAGTGCCGTATAAGGCTCGGCCTCAAAGAAATCGCCCACCGCTTCGACCACCATTGGAATCCGCGTCGAGCCGCCCACCAGCACGATACGATCAATCTCTTCGATCGTCAGCTTCGCGCCGCGCAGTGCCTGCTTGCACGCATCCATCGTGCGATCCACCCAAGGCTTGGCCAGGGCCTCAAGTTCATCGCGCGTCAGGGTTCGCTTGTAAAGCTTGCCGTCGCCGAGGTCGATCTCGATATCCGCCGAGGTCTCGTTAGACAGCTTGATCTTCGTCGCCTCGGCAAACTTGCGCAGCGCCTGCTGCGTCGCCGGGGGGAACTGAAGTTTCTCGCCAAACTGCTCGCGGACTTCGCGCATGACGAGTTGGATGATCATCTGATCGACATCATCACCGCCCAGGTGCGTGTCGCCAGCCGTAGAGAGCACTTGATCGACCGCGCCGTTTTCGGTTTGCTCTAAGCGCAGGATTGAGATATCGAACGTACCGCCGCCCAGGTCGTAGACGGCGATGGTTTGGGACTGGGTATTGGGTGTTGGGTCTTGGGTGTTGGGGACAGCCGCTTGCGGCTTAGCATCTTCAGCGCACACCTCTGGATTCAGCTTCGTACTCAGTGAAATACCGCCCGCTGATTTTTCCTTGACCAGCGAATCATTCTTATGGGGATGCGCGCCGCCTAATCCATACGCCAGCGCCGCAGCCGTCGGTTCGTTGACCATGCGCACCACTTCCAACCCTGCGATGCGCCCCGCGTCTCTTGTGGCTTGTCGCTGCGCATCGTCGAAGTAGGCGGGAACGGTGACGACGGCCTTGCGCACCGGCTTACCGAGCGCCGCTTCGGCCCGTTGCTTCAGCTCCATCAGGATCATCGCGCTGATCGCCTGCGGGCTGATCACGTGCCCGCCCACCGCGACGCGTGCCGTGTTCTGCTCGCCTTCAACGACGCGGTAAGGCAGCTGGCTCAGTTCGTTCTTCACATCTTGCATGCCCCGGCCCATTAAGCGCTTCACGCTGTGGATCGTCCGCTCAGGGAACTCGATCGCGGTTGCTCTCGCCTCGTGGCCGATCGCCTCGGCACTGCCGTCGCTTTCGTTTAAGCGCACAACACTAGGCAGCACCGCTCGGCCTTGGTCATCCGGCAGGATGCGTGGGCCCTTCTCATCGCAGTACGCGACCAGCGAGTTGGTCGTGCCCAGATCGATGCCGACGATCAATTCTTGTTCTGTAGCTGGCTTGTCTGTCATGGAACAGGTAGTTTAGGCGGCATCATGTACGAGATCACTGTCGAGTCCATCTTCGCCGCCGCCCATGCCATCCGCCTGCCCGATGGCACGCTCGAACCCACCCACGGCCACAACTGGCCCGTGGCCATCACTGTCGGTGCCGACGAACTCGACGACATCGAAACCGTCTGCGATTTCCACCTGCTCCAAGGCCTACTCAACGACGCGCTGGCCCCCTGGCAGAACAACGACCTGAACCAGTGCGAACCCTTCACCGACGGCAGCGGCGGCCTGGCCATCAACCCCACCGCCGAGCGCGTCGCCTGGGCGATCGCAAACACGATCACCCCCGGACTACCGAAGAACTGCAGATTGTTATCGGTGAGCGTTGGCGAAGCGCCGGGGTGTACGGCGGTGGTTCGGTTGTGATGCGCTGAGCGCGGCAAGCCACGTAGTTACGTTGCCTTGAGTCGGTACACCGCGGCGATGAGTTCTTCGATGGTTTCCGGGCGCTCGTCGGATTGCATGATTTGATCGACCCAGGC
>JARFRI010000031.1 GCA_029287335.1 Phycisphaera sp.
CGGGTCTCGAAACGAGTAGAGAAAAGAATCGCAAAAAGGTCCACTAAGTCATTTAGGCTGGCGGTCAGCCCTCACGACAAGCTGCACAGTCTAATATCTAGACCACTAACAAGCCATCTATGCGGGCCATAATGACTGCCCGGCATATAATCAGTACCCGATCGATACGAAACGCCCGAGCAACCCTATGCCGACCAGCCCATACTTCACCAAACGTCCTGACGACAAGCAAGCCCTCGAAGAAGGTCCCGGCTTTTCGCCAAAGTTCAACGCCGACGGGCTGATCCCCTGCGTCTCCACACACGCCCAGACCGGCGAGGTCCTCATGCTCGGCTACATGAACGATATCGCACTGACTAAAACCATCGAGACCGGCTACGTCTACTTCTGGTCCCGATCCCGTGGCAAACTCTGGTTCAAAGGCGAATCCTCGGGCATGACCCAGAAGCTCGTGCAACTCACCACCAATTGCGACCAATCCGCCGTCGTCGCCAAAGTCACCATCGGGCAGGCGACCAGCGGCGGGGCACAAGCAAGCTGCCACGTCGGCTACCCCAACTGCTTTTATCGTGCCATCCCCACCGGCGTCGGTGAAACGAACGGGCCGGTACAGATGTCTGTTCTCTCAGAGAAAGCGTTTGATCCTGACGAGGTGTATGGCAAGCAATAGTACAAATATGCGCGAAACCCACCACCATCTCGACCTCTCTTCTCGCCCGCGTCGCAACCGCCGCACCCCCGCGATCCGTGGCTTGGTGCGTGAGACGTCGCTTGATGCGTCGCACCTCATCTATCCACTGTTTGTGCAGGACGGTGAAACGCAGCCAATTGAATCCATGCCGGGGCAGAAGCGATGGTCGCTCGATGACTTGATTGGCGAAGTAAAGCGGGCCCACGACATGGGCATCAACGCGATCGTGTTGTTCCCCAAGGTGCCGCACGAACACAAAACCGAGACTGGCGAACACGCTTACGATCCGTGCGGTCTTGCACAGCGCGCGATTCAAGCTGTCAAGCAAAACGTCCCCGAGGTCTGCGTGATCACCGATGTCGCGCTGGATCCGTATAACTGCGACGGGCACGACGGTATTGTGTCGCCGACAGGCGAGGTTCTCAATGACGAGACCGTCGCAGTACTCTGCAAACAAGCGATCAGCCACGCGGATGCCGGGGCCGATATCGTTGCCCCCAGCGACATGATGGACGGTCGAGTCGCCGCTATCCGCGCTGCCCTTGACCACGCGGGTCATACCAACGTCTCGATCATGAGCTACACCGCCAAGTACGCTTCCGCGTTCTACGGCCCGTTCCGCGGCGCACTCGACTCCGCGCCGCGTTCTGGCGGCAGCGGCAAGCCCATCCCTGAAGACAAAGCCACCTATCAGATGGACCCGGCCAATCAGCGCGAGGCCTTGCGTGAGTTGGAATTGGATGAAGCCGAGGGCGCCGACATCGTTATGGTTAAGCCCGCAGGACCGTACCTGGATGTCATTGCTAAGATGCGCGAAGTCACCACGCTGCCCATTGCCGCCTATCAGGTCTCCGGCGAATATGCGATGATCAAAGCCGCTGCCGCCACCGGCGGGCTCGACGAACAAGCCCTCGTTATTGAAACCCTCACAGGCATCCGACGGGCCGGCGCGGACATGGTGCTGACCTACTTCGCCCCGCAGGTCGCTGAGTGGCTTAGCTGATCCTGATATCATGCACGGCCCCATCGCGAGCCAGACATGGAAAAAAGACAGTTAGGTAAAACAGACATCCAACCCACCAAGCTGGGCTTCGGCGCCTCATCGCTCGGTGCCGAGTTCCGCAATGTGGACCTGAACGAGTGCTTGCAGTCGGTGCATGTCGCAATGGAAGTGGGGATGAACTTCATCGACACCTCGCCTTACTACGGGCGCGGCATGAGCGAGGTGATGCTCGGGCGCGTCCTGCCGGACATCCCGCGCGACAGCTACACGCTTTGTACCAAGCTCGGGCGATACGCCCCGGCCCACTTCGACTTCTCCGCCAAGCGCGTCGAGGAAAGCATCGACATCTCGCTCGAACGCATGAAGGTGGACCACCTGGACATCGTGATCCTCCATGACATCGAGTTCGTCAACTCTAAAGAAGCGCTCGACTCTGCCATCCCTGCACTTAAGAAACAGATCGAAAAAGGTAAGGTCCGTTATATCGGTGCGAGCTGCTACCCGATCAAGACGCTACTCAACGCCGTCCAGTGGGCAGACCTGGACGTTGTGCTCAGCTACAACCACTACACACTGCAGAACGATATGGCCCTGCAACTGCTCGGGCCTTGCGCGGAAAAGGGTGTAGGCGTGATGAATGCGGCGCCGTTTACCGCTCGCCTGCTCACCGGCGCACCGCTGCCCGAGTGGCACAAGGCCACCCCCGAGGTCCGCGCGGTCGCCAAGCAAGCCGTAGACTTCTGTATGGAGCATGGCACTGACATCGCTAAGCTCGCACTGCAGTATTCGCTGGCCCACCCGGGTTTTGCGACCTGTATCACCGGCTCAGCCAATCCCAAGCGCATCCGTCAGTGGGCCGACTGGGCTAACGAGCCGATGGATGAGGCCCTCGTCGCACAGGTGGAGAAGATCCTCGAACCCATCCACAACTGGCACCACATTGAGGGCCTTCCCGAAAATAACGACACGCCGACAAACCCGCTACCGACAAACCTCGGCTAAGCCAATCCTTCAACGCTTACAAACCTGCCATGAAAACGCTCTACTTCGACGAACCCGAAAAAATCCGCGCCACCCAAACCGATGCGCCTGACGCGCCAGGCCCTGGCCAGGCGCAGGTCAAGACCCACCGCGTCGGCGTCTGCGGCACCGACCTGGGGGGCTATATGGGTAAGTTCCCCTTCTTCAAATACCCGCGCATCCCCGGGCACGAACTCGGCGTCGAGGTCGTCGCCGTGGGCGAAGGGGTCACGAACGTCAAGGTCGGCGACAAGTGCTCGGTCGAGCCGTACATGAACTGTGGCGAGTGCTACCCCTGCAAGAAGGGCAACACCAACTGCTGTACCAAGCTCGAAGTCATCGGCGTGATGTGCGACGGCGGTCTGCGCGAACGCTTCAACATCCGTGCTGACAAGCTACACGTCGGTAACAACCTCAGCTACGAACAACTGGCGCTCGTCGAAACGCTGGCCATCGGCTGCCACGCGATCGACCGAGGCGGGGTCGAGCAAGGCGATGATGTGCTGATCATCGGGGCTGGCCCGATCGGCCTATCCGCACTTGAGTTTGCACGCGTTAAGGGCGCTCGAATCGCGGTCATGGACCTCAGCCAAGACCGGCTTAATTTCTGCAAACAAACCTACGGCATCGAGTGCGGTATTGTCCCTGAACAAGACGGCTCAGACATGAGCCAAGCCCTCGAGTTCACCCATGGCAACGGCTTTGCACTTGTCGTCGATGCCACCGGGCACCAAGGCTCGATGTCCTCGGCCATGAAATACTGCGCCCCGACCGGCGGGCTGGTCTACATCGGGATTACCAAACAGGACCTCGTTTTCCCGCACGTCGCGATCCACAAGCCCGAGGTCACCATCCTGCCCAGCCGAAACGCGCTGCCTAAGGACTTCCCGTACATCATCGACCTGATTGAAAAGGGTACGATCGATACAGGCCCGTGGATCACGCGGCGCATGGCCTTTGACGATGTGCCCGAGCAGTTCGTCGAACTGATCACGCCAGCCCCCGGCACGATCAAGACCGTTATCGAAATGGATTGAATTTAACACTTGGAACGTATATGAAATCTGCGATTACGATCTCACTCGTCGAAGAAGCCCGCAAAGGCCCGTTCGTTTACCACGACGGTCTGGCCGACGGCTGTGCCCGCGCGGCCTCCGCAGGCTTTGATGCGGTCGAAATCTTCGTCCCTTCATTTGATCCGCTGCCCGAACTTGCCGGTCTGCTGCAGAAACACAACCTTAATCTCGCCGCCATCGGCACCGGGGCCGGCTGGGTCAAGCACAAGCTCTCGCTCACCGATGGTGACGCCGACAAACGTGCTAAAGCCATCGAATACGTCAAGGGCGTCATCGACCTCGCCGCGCAATACGACGCCCCCGCGATCATCGGATCGATGCAGGGACGATCCGGCGAAGGCACCACACACGACGAAGCGATTCAATTTCTAAAGGACACGCTCAACGCCCTGGGCCCATACGCCAAGGAGAAGGGTCAGCCGTTGTTCTACGAGCCGCTGAACCGCTACGAGACAAACCTGTTCAACACCCTCGCCGAAGGCGTTGAGGTTCTTGAGTCGCTGACGACCGACAACGTCAAACTACTCGCTGATTTGTTCCATATGAACATCGAAGAGGCTGATCTGCCCCAAGCGATTCGAGACGCGGGTAAGCACGTCGGCCATGTGCACTTTGTCGACTCTAATCGTCGAGCCGCCGGACTGGGTCACATGGATCACCGCCCGATTATTGAAGCGCTTAAAGCGATTGACTATGAAGGATATCTCTGTGCCGAAGCCTTCCCATTGCCCGACGCCGACACTTGCGCGAACACCACCATCAAAACCATCAAGCAACTCGTCTAACGGAATCACGAAACGATGACCACGAAACAAACCCCCGTCACCCTCGGCATCGCCGCGAGCTTTGGCTTTGGCGACCGCATCGGCCTGGCCACGCCCGGCCATGTACTCGCGATGAAAGAGGCCGGCCAAGGAATCTTGCCGATCTATCCCCAGCAGTCCATCCGTGAGATGGCCCGCACTGTACGCGAGCCGATCGCTGTGATGACAGATGCGATGGACGCCGTGATCGCATCGGGCTGGGACGGTCCGATTGGCGCAGACGCCGACCACCTCAAGACCCCTGAAGACGTCGATCGTACTGCCGCAGTCGGCTTCACGTTTTTCACGATCGACCCGTCTGACGATGTCGACGAAAAATCGGATAGCTACGACGAGGCAACGCTTCGTACAAAGTTCGACGAGATCCGCAGCGGCGTCGCATGGTACGACGACTACATCGGCAAAGATATCCCGCTTCCCAATGGCACGGTGATCAAACTCGACGAAGAGGCCTGCATGCGATGTGCCGTGAAGTACGGCAAGGCGATCACTTCCGCACTCAAACTCGCTGATTACATCAAAGAAGTACACGACAAACTTGGGCGTGAATATGAGATCGAGCTCAGCGTTGATGAAACCGATCAGCCCACGACGCTGGCCGAGCACTACATCATCGCCGACCAGTGCATCAGCAAGGGCATGAAACTCGTCAGCCTCGCCCCGCGCTTCATCGGTGAACTCGAAAAGGGCGTGGACTACATCGGCGATGTCGCGGCGCTAGAGGCGTCCATGGCCGACCACAACGCCATCGCTGAACTTGTCGGGCCCTACAAGTTGAGCCTGCACTCGGGTTCGGACAAAATCTCGATGTACCCCGCGTTGGCCCGCGCGACGAAAGGCCGGTTCCACGTCAAGACCGCGGG
>JARFRI010000053.1 GCA_029287335.1 Phycisphaera sp.
CGTCACGACTTTTCGCAAGACATAACCGGCGACGACGCCGAGCTCGTGCATGGATAGCGAACCCGCGTCCTTTTCTTTAATCGATGCGATCGGTTCAACTGATATCGTCACGACCTGGGCCTGGGCCGCCGCTTCTCGTGCGCCCAGGTCTTTGAGCAACGCGTTGAAGTCTTCCAGGAGTGGTTCTTGCTGATGCGTGGCTTGGTAGGCCGCTTGGCCGGCGAACTCTTGGCGGACCAGCGACATCAACTGCATCGCTTGGGCGAGTTGATTCAATGCTGCAGGGTCGTCACGCAGCACGCGATCGAGCGATTCAACGCGGTCATCTGGCAGGTACCCAAGCAGGTAGGCCTCGATGACTTGCGGGTTTAGGCGGGGTTGATCATCGTGCATCGCGGCCGCCCCCTTTCGATGCAAGTTTGGCTGTGACGCACTGCCGTAGGCTCGTGTGGGCCCGGGTGATCATCTGGTAGACGCTGCGGACGGGGCGGTTAGTCGTCTGGGCGATCTCGGCGGGCTTCATGTTCTTGCCGTAGCGCATCGCCAGGGTGTCGCGCGATTTGTCGCCCAGCAGCTCGATGCACTGTCGAAGGGCTTTGACCTGCTGGGCGTGGCCGGCGTTGCGCTGATCGACCTGGACCGCGGCGAGCATATCCAGCACTTCGCTGCTGAGTTGAGCGGCCTGGTTCATCTTCTTACGCCGGGCGGCAAGGCCCTGACGACGAAGTGATTCGTGCAGCCAGCCTTGCAGGTGCGTCTGGTCGTTGATCTGGTCGGCCTTTTGCAGCGCGAGCAGGCTGACTTCCTGCAGCACATCCTCGGCCAGGTCCGGGTCGCCGGTCACCACCCATGCGTAGCCATGCAGCCGGGGTCGGCTTTTCATGACAACGGACATGATCAGATCGGGGGTGACGGGCATAAAGGTCCTCACTAGTAAATGCGATGGATTAGATAATCACGACATGAATATGCCCATTTATGAGAAAATTGTTTTAATAACGAGAAGGGGTTACTTCCCCCGTTTCGACGATAAGCCAACCGACGAGGAACAAGTGCTGCGGAAGTATGACTCGAACCCCGGAGGGCACATCGCACGCCAAGGCTACGTATCTTAGACCGATCGTCCCCACCCAATCGCGAAGTCCATCGAGAAAGAGCATCGTCCGTCAACGGGCTAAATAGCCTTTTGCGCTCGTTGGCGGCCCTTTTCCCCTTGGCCATGAAGCGTATCCATGAAATCCGCGACATGACCCATTGACTTTGGTCGACTTCGGATACAATGCGTACCTGCAGTCGCCGCCCGGTCGTAAATCGGGTCAGGCCAGGGCTGCACCAGCAGAACGACCTTTGCCTCGGAGTAACGACTCGCACCCTATCGAAAGCAGCTTCGCCAGCCAGGACCACTACGGTGGGGCCTGCCACGAACGCCCTCTGCAACTGCTCCTTCCTTAGAAACGACAACCCCGCCCCCGCGAGCACCTGCCTGGGACACTTCGGCCGTGAGGCACGAGGATCAACAGGCCCGCCGCCCGCCTCTAGGTTGTTGAAGCATTCCACTGATAATCATATTCAACACCCGCACCGAGCAACCCCGTTTTGTTTAATGGTGTCGCCTGCCCAAACTGATTCAGATTGGGCTTATCGACACGAACCGAAGGATGCAAACAGGCATCCAACCAGAACCGAAGAGACGCGCTGATGTCAGCACGACTCGAACACCCGAGCCCCGGTCTTCCGCCTTACTTGGCACGCCGGCCGCTCACGATTTAAGAAAGCAATCAGATGAAACTTTACGTAGGCAACCTTAGCTTTAACACGACCCAAGAATCCCTCGAAGGTCTGTTCTCCAACTACGGCGAAATCCAAGAAGTCGCGATCGTCAACGACCGCGAAACCGGCCGACCACGCGGCTTCGCATTCGTCACCATGGATGACGAAGGCGCCAAGCAAGCCATCGAAGCCCTCAACGGCAACGAATTCGAAGGCCGTACCCTCAACATCAACGAAGCACGCCCACGCGAAAACCGCGGTGGCGGCGGCGGCGGTGGTGGCTACGGTGGCGGCGGCGGTGGCAACCGTGGCGGCGGCAACCGTGGCGGCGGCGGCGGCGACCGTTGGTAATTCAACCGGCCTTTAACCAGGCCGATTTGAAACAAAACATAAAGACAGCCCCTGAAAAGGGGCTGTCTTTTCTTATAACGTATTGGCCTCGTAATTTGAAACCGCGCGATTGCAAATGGAAAATAGCCGCGACGCGTCGCGGCTATTGCGTGATCAACCACGCAGTCTCAACTCGCGTTCGGTGACAATACGCCCTGTCATTTCAACCCCGAATCAAAACGACCCGGCGACGCGTGTGGAGCGTTGGGCCGGGCCTAACCGCAAACATGGGAGTACCCATGCAGGGCTGTGCGCATTTTATCAGGATCCAATCTCTAGAACTGCAAGCAGCGTCGTCGGGGTTGGATTAGAGCTTGGGCTCTTCCAACGGCACCGGGCAGATATCCTTTCGGCCGCAGTTGGCGCAGGCGCCGCCCTCCCAGAGGTGATTGAAGTACTGGCTGACCGCGTCGATCATGTCGGGGCTGGTGGTCCAGACGCCCAGTTCGTGATTGCGGTTGACATCGGACTTGGCGCCCAGGCCGGCACCGGTGAGGTTCGCGCTGCCCAGGTACATCCGGTCCGCGTCGAGGATGACGGCCTTGGCGTGCAGGCGCGGGCAGCGGCGGAGCATGAGATTGGACGGAAGCTGGCCGTGCTTTTTGATGAGCTTTTTGAGTTCTTGAATGGCGGGGCCACTGGGGACGCCGGCGTGGAGGATGCGGACCTCGACGCCGCGCTGGGCGATGCGCGTGAGGTGCTCGAAGATGCTTGGCGGGGTGCTGCGTCGGCTTGGCGTCTTGCCCGGCTCGGGGACGAGGACGGTCTTGAGGTCGGCGGTGGCGATATCGACCGAGACCTTGGCTTTCAAGAGCCCATCGTAGATGACCCGGCGCAGGTGCTGGCCGTCCATGACGAGCTCGACTTGGCCGGTCGGGCTGCTGGTAAACGTAATGTCGTCGAGGTCACTCACCGCAGGGGTATCGGCAGACTGACGAACAAGCGATGATTCATCGTCTCCGGCGCGAGAGGATCGCTGTGCCCGCGATCGTGATCAGCAGCAGCGAGCTGGGCTCGGGGATGGCATTTCTGTTGAGGTCGAGAATCATCTGACCTTCGAGGTTGTCGGACTGCGTAAAGTCGAAGTGGACGCGATCGATCAACCCGTCCGGGCCGGGCTCGCCCAGGTCCAATGTGCCGAACAACGCCTCGAGCCAGCCGGTGGTAATGAAGTCAGAGCCGATGATGAGCGGAATATCGGGGTGGATGTCGAGCACAATCATGCCGATGCCGTTGAAAGACAGTTCGGTGTCTTCTTCGCCGAGGATGTTCAAACTGTCGAACCCGACCAGCGGGGCTTCTTGGATGCCATTGACGCCAGACACCTCGAGCGAGCCGCCGTCCACGAATGGCACGAAGACTTCGACATCCGGCGTACTCGGGTTGCTGTCATCGTCGATCAGTTGCATCTCGCCGAGGCCAAGGCCGACCGCCAGCCCCGATGAGATCACGCCGAGTTGTGCCCCGGTGTCGATGAGTGCATCGGTGACAATCGTTGTGTTGCCTTGCGAGACGGAGATGTTCGCGAAGGGGAGTGCCTCGTTGTTGGGTGCAATGATCGGGTTGCCGTCATAGGCGAAGGACTTGAGGTGCAAGGGGGCGTTGAAACGCAGTTGGTCAACCTCGGCGTCGGGGATCGTGGCGTCGCCGAGCGCCCCGAACTGCACGTCCATGTACAGGTTGTCGATTGAACCGGTATCAGGATCGAAATCACCCAGGCCGCCTGACCAGACCGTCTGGTCCAGCGTCGTCACGCGGTTGACCATCGCGGGCATGCCGAGGATGCCGGCAAAGCCGCCGAAGTTGGCGTCGGCATTCGCGAGCATCCGGACATCTTGAAGTTCAACGCTGTTGACCCCGTCTTTGGTCGCGACCAGGTCGTAGGGTGCCGAGAAATTCACCACTTGAACACCGCCGATACCTAGCTCTTCGATGGTTCCATCCGTAAAGTTCACACCCGCAAGGGACAGTTCTGTGTAGGCGTTGGTGGAGGTAAACGTATCGATATTGATGAAGCTACCCCCCGCGATGAAGACGCCCGACGCGCCGGTGTCCAGCAGGAAGGGTTGTGACCAGATCGGGCCGATGGGTAGGTTGGTAATCGGGTCCAGCACCTGCAGATTGACCACCGGCTGGCTCAGCGCGATGTCGTTGCCACCGACCTCGATCGGGGATGCCGCACCCGCTCGCGCGGCGCTCGGCACCGCAGCGAGCAGGGATATCGTCGCTAAAAACAGGAAGAACCGTCGCGGGCCGTGTAAGTCGGTCAATCTCATCGCGTCTCGCAGGTAAGCAGTATGGGTTATATCCTAGTCGCTATCCCTCTCGATCCCAAGCAAAATCCTGTGATCGCGTGGCGATCCATCGTTAAACGCGAAAAAGAAGCGGTTGGGAACTTTGGGAAGGGCTCTCGCGTCGTATGATGGGTCTAAATAGTGCGGTTTCTCGATGAAGGGCGGTACATATGGCCGGGCGTAACAGGTGGCGTAGCAAGTGGTTGATCCGTTGCGGGCTCGCTTTGGGCGTGTTTTGCGGCGGATCGATGGCGTTTGGGTTCGAACGCGTGATGGGGCAGCAGGTATTGGGTTGGGGATGTGGAGTTGGCCGGGGGCCGTTCGTCCCAGTGATCCAGCACGTGCCCACCGATCAAACGCAGGACGGCTTTAACGTCGCGGCCAGCGGGACAGCAATCCAGGACACCCCCGCGGGTAAGGCGATGGCGCACATCGAAGCGGGCGAGTGGGTCAAGGCGATCCAGGCGATCGAGTCGCTCAACGAATCCGACAGCAAACTGGTGCTGGATGAGCGTGGCGTGCTTCGGCCGTTGTCAGCGATGAAGAGCGCGTTGATCGCATCGATGCCCGCTGAGGGCCGACGTACCTTCCGCAAACTCAACGACCCGGCGGCGAACACGAGACTGGCCGAGGCGCTGGACATCCCCGACTTCGACGAGCGCGGCAGCGCGTACAAATCGATCGTCGATAGCTATGCCTTGTGCGGCGCGTCGGTGACGGCGGCGGAGCACCTGGGCGATATCCGCTTTGAGCAGGGGCGATTCAACGAGGCCGCGGCGTACTACCAGTTCGCGGCGGAGCATCCCGGGACGAAGGCCGATGATGCCGGGCTGATGGCCCGTCGATTGACCGCGCTAGCGCGAGCCGAGCAGTGGAGCGCGTTTGATGCGCTGGCCCAGTACACGCGGTTCCGTCACCCGCAGACGACGATCAAGGTCGCTGGGCAGGACACGCCGATCGTTTCATTCATCGATGGGCTGGTGGCCGCGCGTCAGGTGGCACCCGTAAACGAGCCCGGCACGACGCCGATGCAGCTTGTGCTGCCGGACCTGGCCGAGTTGGAATACGACCGGCCGATGATCGATGAGAACCAACTCAAGATGCTGCGCCAGCTCGCGATGAATCAAAACATGGGCAGCATCATCGACCAGACCATCGCACCGCTGGTCGCGACGGACAACGACCGTGTGTTCACGCTTTCCCTGGGCACTGTCGCCAGGCTCGACCCGGAGACCGGCACCGAGCTGTGGCGTGTCGGCAACACGGACGAAGTCATGCAGTCCCTGCAGCAAAACATGTACAACCTCGCCAGCGGCTATCGACAGTCGCTGATCGTCCACCAAGACACCGTCCTCGCGGCGGTGCCGGGCAAACGCCGAGACTTCAATGCATACCTCACCGCACTGGACGCCGAGACCGGTGACGTCCGCTGGACACTGAGCGAACTGCAACGCAGCAACAGCGAGAGCGTCGTCGGCCAACCGATCGTCATCGACGGGCTGGTGTACTTCGTGACGTATCGCTCGTCGATGGAGCTGACCCTGCGTGTGGTACGACTGATCGATGGGTCAGAGGTGAACACGCTCGCATTGGGTAAGGCGTCCAAGGGGCCGAACCTCAACGCCCCGGCCGAGCTGTCGCCTAGGCTGACGATGGGCCAGAGCCACCTGATGGTGCAGACGAATAACGGCGCACTGATCGCGGTGGACCTGACGGACATGACCATTGCCTGGGCGTTTACGCAGAAGATCCGAGAAAGCGGCATGGGCATGATGCGGCGTCGCGGGATGGCGGTCGCCAACGCGGTCGCTCAGCACACCGGCGGCGTCGTCGCGGCAGACGGCCTGGTCGTCGCCAAGGACACGCGCACCAACCAAGTCGTTGCCTTGCGTGAGTACGACGCGGCGATGCTGTGGACCGCCCAGAGCGATGCCGACGCCACGATTGTCCATCACGACAACGAGCATATTTACGTGCTGGGCAAAGAGCTGGTCGCACTGGACCGACAGACCGGCGAGCGCGTCTGGTGGACGCCGCACCCCGGCGACCAGTCGGGCCAGCCGGTGTTTACCAAAGACGCCTGCCTGATCGCGGGTAACCATCGGCTGTGCCGAATCGACCTGAGCACCGGCAAGCTGACCCAGTACCGTGAAGACTTGGCCAGCCCAGCGGCGTTGTATGTCGTCGGCAACCGGCTGATCAGCGTCGATCAGAACCGCATCGCAGCGATCGCTTTACCCTGATCGCATTCCAACCAACGAAACGAAAAGACAACCCTTCCACGCACGAACATGAAAGATAACTGCACGATGAAAGCACGACTGATTGCCCTTGTGATCCTCCTTGGTTTCGTCGCCCTGCCGATGCTGGCTCAAGAAGAGGCCGTGGCCGTGGATCAAGCGGTTGAGCTGCGCATCGCGCCCGAGGCGATCCCGCCTGAAGAACCCGAGAAACCTGCCGACGCAGAAGAGGAGCCTAAGGAGGACGTGCCGGACGACGAGCCCACCACCCCCGCCGAGAAGCCCGAGCCCGGCGTCCTCAAGTTCCACCTCATGGACGGCACGATTATCACCGGCAAGCTCACCACTAAAGCCCTGCCCGTCTCCACCGAGTTCGGCGACCTCACCGTGCCCATCGAGTCGATCACCAGTTTCTCGCCCGGACTGAACTCACACCCCAAGATCAATCAGACCATCACCACCCTGATCCAACAGCTCGGCAGCCCCGAAGCCAAGACCCGCGACAAAGCACAAGCCCAACTCATCACCTATGGCCCGGGCCTCATCCCCGAGCTACAAGAACACGCCAACGACCCCGACGCCGAGCGCAAGGTCCGGGTCGCGACCATTATGGAAGAGCTCTACGCCGTCGAGACCGATGCGTTTTCGCTAGAACAAGGCCCGACCATCTCGCTCGCCCGCCTGGACCAGATCGTGACCCAGCGCTTCACCGTCGCCGGCCAGATCAAGCAGGACACGTTCACCATCGCGTCGAAGTTCGGCGAGCTGACCGTCAAGCTCGGCGACATCAAGGCCGTCGAACGTAAGAACACCGACGAACCCGAGGTGCGTCGGACCGTCGAGGTGTCGGGCATGGACATGACCTGCAAGGGCTATAAAAAGACGGGCATCCGCGTGAACCGTGGCGACCGGATCATCATCAGCGCCGAGGGCCGAGTGACCATGAGCCCGTGGGGCAGCAACTCCGTCTCCGGGCCCGACGGCATCGCGCAGAACGGCATGTACAACGGCAACATCCCGATGGGCGCATTGGCCGGGCGAATCGGCGACAGCGGCGAGGAACTGCTCATCGGCTCAAAGGCCTCGTTCGTCGCCAAGAAGTCCGGCACGCTGCAACTGGGCTTTGCCATGCAACAAAACTGGGCCAACTACCAGTTCCCCGGCGAATACAAAGCCCGCATCCGCGTCGTACCGGCAGACTAAATCTGTTGTCAGCTCGGGTGGCCACGTAGGGTGGGTGGAGCGCAGCGATACCCACCGCACAAAAGATCGGTCGGGTGGCCGGGGTGTAGGCTCGGCGAGCCCCCGGAACCAACCTCTTTTTCGTAGATCATTTGCGGTTCGTTCCGGGAGCTCGCGGACTCGACCCCGGCCACCCAACCGGAGGGCGAGGCATGCTAAGCTGACGGCGTAATTTCTTATCTAGGACACCCAACCATGCCGACCCTGCACCCACTCAAAACCGCTCTGCTCTTTGCCGCCCTGCTCCTCGCCTTCGTTGGCTATGACGCGCAGGCCGCTGACAAGCCGTTGAAGGTCTACATCCTCGTCGGCCAGTCCAACATGCAAGGCCACGCAAGGCTCAACACCATCGACTACATCGGCGATGACCCGATGACCAAGCCGTTGTACGACCTGCTGACCGATGACGGCACGCCCGTCACCGCCGAGCGTGTCTGGATCTCCGACATCACCGGCATCGGCGACAACAACGGCGTAACGACCGGCAAACTCACCACCGGCTACGGCGCTCGGCGGACACCCACCCAAACCGCAGACAAGATCGGCCCCGAATACGCCTTCGGCCTGACCATGCAAGAGGCCTACGACGGCCCGATCCTCATCATCAAGGCTGCCTGGGGTGGCAAGAGCCTGCACATCGACTACCGTCCGCCAAGCGCCGGGCCGTACACATTGAACGAAGGCGAAGTCGAAAAGTTTACGAAGCAAGGTAAGGACGTCAAACAAATCGCGGCCGACAAAGCCCAAGCGAGCGGGCACTACTACCGCCTGATGATGGACCACGTCAAGAGCGTGCTCGCCGACCCGGGCAAGGTCGTGCCCAGCTATGACAAAGACGCGGGCTATGAGATCGGCGGCTTCGTCTGGTTCCAGGGCTTCAACGATCTGGTCTTCGGCGATGTGTATCCCAACCGCGCTGAGCCGGGCGGCTATGACGACTACAGCAAGTGGATGGCGATGTTCATCAAGGACGTCCGCAAGGATTTGGATCAGCCCAAGATGCCCTTCGTCATCGGCGTGCTGGGCGTCGGCGGGCCGGACGATCCAGACGCGAAGAACCAAAGCAAGAAACATTTCCGCGAAGCGATGGCCCTGCCCGCCAAGCACATGGACGGCGTCTTCGCTGTCGATACCGCCCTGTACTGGGATCAAACGCTCGACGCGATCGATAAGAAGCGCGGCAAAGTCAAACAGATGCGCCACCTCTTGAAGACCAAAAACAAGAGCACCCCCAACGCGGATGGTTCAATGTCGGCCGAAGACCAGAAGGCCTACCTCGAGAAGTACCAGGCCGAGCTGATCTCCCCCGAGGAACAAGCCCTCTGGGATCGCGGCGCCTCCAACCAGGGCTACCACTACCTGGGCAGCGCCAAAACCCTCTCCCAGATCGGTGAGGCGTTTGCGAAGGTGCTATTGAATAATTAAGCCGCGTTCGTCACACCCGGCGGGAGCAGCCAAGCCACCCGCCCCGGGCGTCTCGCTTTCGCGAGATGGCTATTCATGCGCGCCGACCGCGGC
>JARFRI010000061.1 GCA_029287335.1 Phycisphaera sp.
GGGGACGGGGTGTCGGTAGGGGTAGATGCGGTTGCGGAGGATGACGCCGGTGATGCCGTTGCTGCTAAGCCACTTGGCGACATCGACGCCCTCGTGGCCGTCGGCGAGGATGCGGTAGCCCCCGCCCGGGCAGATGACCACCGCGGCGCCGCTGCGGTGGTCCCCCTTGGCGTGGTAGACCTCCAGCGTTGGGACATGGACAAACTCAAGGCGGCCCCGGCTGTTGTATCCCGTTTCGGGCAGCTCGCCTTCGTACGTCGCCTCGCCCGGCGGTTCGCTGGGCCAGACATGAAGCGTCTGCGTGTCGGACAGCGTAGCGGGGTCGACCGTTGGCGTCGCCGAGCAGGCCGAGAGCGCAAAACCAACGCAGAGCCACAGCATCGCGGCACGGTAGAAAGATCGAATGAGCATCAGCGAATCATACCGCGTCAGCCATCTACAGCACTTCGTGAACGATCCACAGCAAGCATCGACAGGTACACAGCAATCAGTTTTCGAGCACCAGGTAGTACCGCCCCGCCGCGATCAGGCGGAACGCCCCGGTCTTGAGATCGCCATCATCAAGGATCGAATCGACTTGCTGGAGAGCGGATTGATCCGCGCTGGTTCGCTGGTAATGCACGCCGACGGCCAGGGTGACGCCGCTGTCGTTGCTTTCGATATCCCACTCGCCGCCAAGCGGGGTTTCGCCCTCCCAACTGCCTTGGTGCAGGTAGTCTTTAAGTTCGCTCGGGGACACACCGGTCGAAGAATCAATGAAGCGTTCGCCAGATTCCAACCGGTACTGGTCGATCAGCTTGGCGAAGGTGTTGATCTCGTTGACGAAGGCGTTGACGCTGGCCCCTTCGCTGCCACGGGACAGGCGCGGGATCGCAATCGCGCCAATGACACCGATGATCATCACCACGATGACCAGTTCAATCAAGCTGAATCCTCTGCGACCGCGCAACAGATGTCCTCCGAGACAGGCTCCTCCATTAGGGCTTATCGGATCATCTGGGCTGCCGCTTAAGGGTTATTTGACTGGGCTATTCCGCCGATTTTTCGTCTTTGAGCAGGTCCGAGTAGACCTTGCGGGTCTTCTGCACCTTCGGGGTGGACACGCCTTGGATGTACGGGTTGCTGGGGTTCTGCGCGGCGTAGTCCTGGTGGTAGCCCTCGGCCGGGTAGTAGGCGTCCAACGGCTCAAGGGTTGTCACGATCGGATCGCGGAAGATGTCCGCCTCGTTGAGCTGCTTGATGTAGTCCGCGGCGATCTGCTTTTCTTGATCGCTGGCGTAAAAGATTGCGGAGCGGTACTGCGGGCCGACGTCGGCACCCTGGCGGTTAAGGGTGGTCGGGTCGTGGGCGGTGGTGAAGAAGACCTTGAGGATCGTGCCGTAGGTGATCTTGGACGGGTCGTAGCTGATGCGGACGACCTCGGCATGCTTGGTTTGGCCGGAGGAGACGGCGCTGTAGTTGGCGGTCTTCGCGTCGCCGCCGGCATAGCCCGACTCGACATCGAGCACGCCATCTAACTGCTCATACACCGCTTCGACACACCAGAAGCAGCCGCCTGCGAGGACGACTTGTTTGGTTTGCACCGAGGCGGGCTCAACCGCTTCATCTGTGCCCGCGGCATCTGACGAATCGCTGGTGCTGCCTGGGTCCGTCGAGGTCGCTTCAACCAACGCTTCATCGTTGACTGGGTCGGGCACCTCTGCCGGGTTCGTGTCGTAACGCGAACAGGAAAAACCAGCGAACGTAAACAGCATCAGGACGGCTCCAAAAACAAAGGTTTGTGATCGCATGAGGACACTCCTATCGCACAATTATATCCCGCTTATTTTCGACAGGATTTCAGGATTTGCAGGATTAACAGGATAAGGCAGAGGGACACCGATTTATTCCGGTTGACTTGAAACCTGTTAATCCTGCAAATCCTGAAATCCTGTCAAACCGAGTCGTCTGAGTCGTCTACTTCGCGGCGTTGAGCGACGGTCGCCCTGAACCGTGGCAGTGAGTCGGGCATCTCTTCCTGCAGGTAGGCGATCAGCTTCTCACGGATTTCGCAGCGCAGCTCCCAGGCCTTGGAGGCATCGGCTGCGGTACACAACACCCGCAGGGTCATCGTGCGGTCATCGCAGTCGGAGACCTGCAGGTTCCAGAATCGGCCGTCGAAGGCTGCGCATGCCTCAACAATCTCGCCCGCCTTCTTACGCACCGGCTCGACGGGCGTGCGGTAGTCGACCTTCACCGTCACGTTGCCCATGATCTGCGACTGCATCCGCGTCCAGTTCTGGAATGGCTGGTTAATGAAATACGTCAACGGCACGATCAGCCGACGGTCGTCCCAGATCCGCACAACGACGTAGGTCGGCCGAATCTCCTCGATCCGACCCCACTCGCCCTCGACGATGACCACGTCATCGATGTTGATCGGCTCGGTGAGCGCGACCTGGATCGAGGCGAGGAAGGTCTCAACCGTCGGACGCAGGGCCATGCCCAGCACGATACCCGCGACACCCGCCGACGCCAGCAGGCCCGCGCCGATCGAGCGAATCGAAGGGAAGGTGTACAGGATCGCGCCGACCGTGACGACGGCTACCAGTGCGATCCAGACCCGGCGGAGCACGCGGAACTTCGTCACCATCGCCCGCTCTTTGCGGTTGTCCTCTTTCGTGAGGTCCCACTTGCTGGACAGTACCTGGCTGGCGGCATCGGTGACCATGATGATCAGCCAGCCCAGACCGATGATCGCGATGACGACCAACGCGCGGTACACGATCTCGAAGGTGCCGTTGGTCAACCACGGGTCGGTGTAACCCAGCGAGCTGTGGACAAGCACCGCAGTGACTGTCAGCATCCACGGGCGGTGCAACGGCTTCCAGTCGACTACGCCATTGGCGATCCGCCGATCCAGCAGACGCTCGATCAGAAGGATGAGAAGCCAGGCCGCAAAAGCGCCGACAACCGCAATGCCCAGGAGAATGCCGAAGCCGGTCAGGTTATCAAGTAAAACTTCCATTGCGACCTACGGTAGGGATGCGTAGGGCAAAGTCAAACCTGACGCGATGATCGATCCATCGCTTAGGCCCGGACCGAGTCGTAGATCACCACCTTCGTCCAGTACTGCTTGTAGTTCTGGATGAAGTGCTGGTGCGCCGCGTCGTCGGCCGACTGGTATGCATCGTGAAACTCGCTGGAATCGAACTCGCAGACCAGTTGAAAGTCGTAGCTGTTATCCACCACCTCGCGCGGCGTCCCCGCCGGGACACGCACACTCAGACGCGCGACGTTAGGGCTTTCCGCTAAAGAACGGATGCCTTCGAGGACATGGTGCTTTTCATCTTCGGACAGGCCGTCTTTGAGCCAGAAGTGGACGGTGTGCAGGAATGCGGGCATGGGGGTCTCCTAGTTGAAGTTCAACTGCATGTTAAACCACTGGCTTGGGTGCCACACAACTTGGCTCGGCAAGCTGTGTGCAAATCGTCTGAGATGTATCAAGAACAGCTCGCACATAGCAGCCTACGGCAGTGATGTTGCACCCAAGCCAGTTCATCCCCCCGCGGGTTTGGCGGGGTAGCCCAGTGCTTTCAAGTGCGCAACGATCAACTCACGATGATCGCCCTGAACCTCGACGCCGTCGTCGGTTGCCGTGCCGCCCGAGGCGCACTTGTTTTTCAATACTTTGGCCAGCGCTTTGAGATCGGTCGCGTTAGCATCCAAACCCGTGACGACGGTGACCCATTTGCCCCGGCGTTTCTCCCGCCTGACCCGAGCGTCCTGATCCTTGGGCAGGCACAACGCCCCGTTCGCATCGCGTGGACAAGTACAGTCATCGGCCGCTTTGCCACAGGCCGGGCAGGTCACGGGTTGTTCGAGTTTGCTGCCGTCGAATAAGCCGGGCATGGGTTTAATCCAGCTCCACCACTTCGACCCAGATCGGGCCTTCGGGGGTGTCGTAGTTGCCGATTCGGCTGAGTCGGCCGGTGTTTGCGTCGATCGCGTAGGCCGCGAGTTTGTGGGACCTGAGCCCGGCACTGTAGAGGTATTGGCCCTTGGTATCGATCGCGAACTCGCGGGGCACCGCCTCAGTCTCAAACCAATCAATCAAGCTCATCAAGCCGTCTTTGTCGAGCTTGTACGCCGCGATCGAGTTGTGCCCGCGGTTGCTGGCGTAGAGGAACTTGCCATCCGGCGTGAGATGGATGTCGGCACAAGTGTTGCTCTGCGTAAAGTTCGCGGGCAGGGTCGTAAGTGATTGGAACCGCGTGAGTACGCCGGTGACCTTGTCCCACTGGTAGGCACTGACGGAGCTGTCCAGTTCGTTGACGACGTAGACGATGCCGAGCGTGGGGTGGTAGGTGTAGTGGCGCGGGCCGGCGGGTTGATTGGGCTTGCCGCCGCCCTTGACGACGATGGGCTGGATCGGTGTGATCTTGCCGGTCTTGTCATCGAAGCGGAACTGGTAGATCGCGTTGGGCGTGGTGTGCGGGATGTAGACAAACTGATTGGTGGGATCAATCAGGCTGGCATGTGCGGTTCGATCGGTCTTGGTGGTTTGGATGGGGTCGGCTGCAAGGGTGGCGTCCGGGTTGATGGCGAAGGTGTGGACGGTGCCCGGGCCGTAGGACGCGGTGATGGCGTACTTGCCGGTGGCGTCGATGTCCAGGTAAGTGGGGAAGTCGGGGACGGTCGTCGGTTCGAGCAGCGCGACTTGCCCATTGGTGGTATCGCGCGACATCGGGATGATGCGTGGGGGGTTGTTGAGCGCGGCGTAGAGGTGCTTGCCGTCGTCGGTCAGCGCGAGCGGGCCGGGCTGGCCGGGCAACTCAAGTTGCTGGACCTCTTTGAGTTGGCCGGTAGCGGGGTCGATGAGGTAGACGAGCAGGTGCTGCCCGCCCTTGCACGAGAGATACAACGCTTGCCGGGTCGCGGGCTCGGCGGACTTGCACGCGGGCAAGAGCAGCAGTGCCGGCAGGATCAACAGGCAGATGAACTCGGTGAGTTTTCGTGGCATGGTGTTCTTCCTGATCAAATACAAAGCGACATTGTACCCGTGATGGTTGAGCATCATGGTTTGGGTGGCACACAACTTGGCTCGGCAAGCTGTGTGCGACAGAGTCCAGCGCGCTAAAAGACTCGCACACAGCAGCCTACGGCAGTTGTGTGGCACCCAGCTCTACACACTATTTCAGATCGCTCGGCACACCGCAGGCCTTGGGCCAGTTGTGTGTCACCCCGCTTAATTTACAACTTTGTACTGCCCAACGGTAACGTCAGGATAAACGTGCTGCCGACACCGGGCCGGCTCTCGACACTGACACGCCCGCCGTGCGCCTCGGCGATGTGCTTGACAATCGATAGGCCCAGGCCCGTGCCGCCCATCTGTCGGCTACGCGCACGGTCGGTGCGGTAGAAACGCTCGAACAAACGCGGCAGGTGCTCCGGCTCGATGCCTCGGCCCTCGTCCAGGACCGTGACCTTCACCTCGTTGCGTGTCTTGATCGCGTGGACCTCGACCTTCGATGATGCGGGGCTGTACTTCACCGCGTTGTCGATCAGGTTGATGATGGCCTGTTCGAGCATCGTGCGGTTCATCTGGGCCATGAGCCCGAACTCGCAGTCCACGCGGATGGAGATCTCTTTCTGATCGGCCTTGGCCTGGCAGGTCTCGACCGCGGCGGCGATGACCGGCGACAGCGGGCCGGGCTTGAGCTCGATCGCGTCCTCGCGTTTGCCCTGTTCGATCCGGGCCAGCGAGAGCAAGTCCTCCACAATCGCGTGCAATCGCTCGGCCTGTCTGGCAATGATCCCCAGGAAATTGCGCAGCGTCGTGAGGTCGGGCGGCACTTCCGGGTCGTACTCCAGGTCGTCCACCAAGGTCTCGGCCGCGGCCTTGATCGCGCTGATGGGTGTGCGGATCTCGTGGGAGACGTTGGCGACAAAATCCTGACGGATCGATTCGAGCCGACGCAGTTCAGAGACGTCGTGGAGCACAAGCACGACGCCCATCCGACGCCCCGCCGCGTCACGCAGGATCGCGCTGGTCGCCTCGATCGTTCGCTCATCGACCGACGGCGTGTAATCGATCCGTTCTTCTTCATCCGATGGATCGGCTTCATCCGATTCATCCGACGCTTCGCCTTTGGGCAGGGCCTTCTTGGTCCAGATGGGTTGGGCCGGCTGGATCCGTGAGCGGGCGAGCTTCACTTCGCCCTGCACGCCTTTACCCGTCTCGAGCGGCTGGCTGATATAGCGGCGCAGTTCCGGGTCGGTGATGGCCTGTTCGATGGAACGGTCGATCGCCAGCGCGGGGTCCATCTGCAGGAGCATCGCGGCCGATCGGTTGAGGCTGATCACGCGCAACTGCGAGTCCACCGCGAGCACACCCTCGTCCATCGAAGAGAGGATCGTGCCCAGTTCGTTGCGCTGGCGGACCACTTCGGACAGCCGATCGTCGAGTTGCTGGGCCATCTGGTTAAGCGTCTCGGCCAGCGCGGCGACAGGCGGCGGGCCGGTCACTTTAATCGGCTTAGAGAAGTCGCCCTTGGCCAACCGCGTCGCGCTGTTGCCGACCTGGTCCAGCCACTTGCGGTATCGGTGGATCAGCAAAAGTAGAAAAAGGATGACCGCAATCGCACAGAGCAGCGACACAGTCAGCGCGGTGTCGAGCGCGTGGGCAATGAGATCAATGAAGACGGTGTTGGACATCTGGAGACCATGATACGCCGTTGGACAACGACGCCTGCCCGATGCATGTCAATCGCGGAAGCGGTAGCCCACGCCCCGGACGGTCTCGATGTTTCGGCCGACCTCGCCGAGCTTGCGACGCAGCGAAACGACTTGGACATCGACGCTGCGATCGGTGACCGCGGCGTAGCCCTCGTGGATCGTCTCGATGATCTGCTGACGGGTAAAGACTCGGCCGGCCTTGGATGCCAGCAGCGACAGGAGCTTGAACTCGGTCGCGGTCAGCGAGACGTGTTCGCCCTTGACCAGGACCTCGTGGCGTTCAGTGTCGATCTGTATGCTTCCGATCTCGATGACCGAGCTGTTCTCGTTTCGCGCTTCGCCCTCGCTGCGCCGCAGCACCGCTTGAATCCGGGCCATCAGCACACGCGGGCTGAACGGCTTGGTGATGTAGTCATCCGCACCGTACTCCAGACCCTTGACAATGTCTGACTCCTCACCCTTGGCGGTGAGCATGATGACGGGGATGCCCGAGGTGTGGTCCCGGCCCTTGAGGGTTCGGCAGACCTCCAGGCCATCGATCCCCGGCAGCATGAGGTCCAGCAAAACCATGTCCAACTGCTTGCCAAGCTCCCGGGCCTTTTTCAGGCCGTCTTCACCGGTCATCGCGGTGTCAACGGAAAAGCCCTCACGCGTGAGGTTGTAACGCAGCAGTTCGAGCAGGTCCTGCTCGTCTTCGACCAAGAGGATATGGGTGTCCGAGTTGATCTGTCGGCTCCTTTGACGTTGATTGGCAGGCGAGGAAAAGGCGGTCATCACAAGTCCCTTCAGTGCGATCCCGCTGCACCATACAGAAGGTCGTACGAAGCATATCACGCGGACACACATATCTCTAGCACAACTTATGTCGCTAACCAATTTCAAACGCGATCGGGCTTTTTCGCTTTTAAACGCAGACGCTCAAGTGGTTAACGACCCATATGCAAATAATCGAAACCCACAAAAAAA
>JARFRI010000090.1 GCA_029287335.1 Phycisphaera sp.
GCCGCGGTAGCCGGTGTACGTGCTGTTCTCCGGTGCTCGGCTGACGGCGGGGAGGTACACGACGCGCGGGTCGTCCTTGGCGATCTGCACAAGCTCATCGCGGTAGCCCAGGTCTTCTTCGACGCGTACACCGTGGATGAAGACGAACTTCTCGAATCGGCCGGGCGTGTCTTTGTACTGCTTGTACATCGAGAGGAAGGGTGCCAGCCCGGTGCCCGTGGCGACGGTGACGAGGGTCTTGCCGTCGGGCACATCCTTGATGGTGAAGTGGCCCTTGATCTTGGTGTCCATGAACAGTCGGTCGCCGATCTTTAAATCGAAGACGCGCGGCGTCAGTGCGCCTTCGTCTACTGCGACGATGTAAAACTCAAGCCAGCGTTTTTCACTGGGCGGGGATGCGATCGAGTAGGCCCGGCGGACGAGCTTGACTCGGCCGGGCCGACGGCGTTCACCTTGTTCGGCCAACGCCGCATCCGACGCCACTACTTCGGGCGGGGGCAACAACGCGAGGTTGGCGAACTGTCCGGGCTCGAAGTCCTTGGGCAGGCCTTCTTCGTACGCGATGCGGAAGATGCCGAGCGTGTCGTGGAAGAGGTGTCTCTCAACGAGCGTGGCGTTGAACGGGTCTTGATCTGCAGGCATGGTTACGGATGGTAACCGCAGAGCGCTTATTCGCCAACGAATTGCACCTGATTCATGGACAGGATCTTGATCTGGGGTCGGCCTCGGTGGTCCTCGACCATGCCGTTGACGCGTAGCGTTTTGCCGTTAAAGGTTTGTTCAATGCTGTTGGGCAGCGACTTGGCCAGGTCGTCGAAGATGACCATGTAGAACTTGTCGCGCCAGTCTTTGTCGAAGTTCAGGAAGTTGACCTTGCCGTCGCGTGATTGGCCGATGTCGACGATCTTGCCCTCGACGGTGATCCCGTAGCCGACGTATTTCTTCGCCTCGGTCCAGGGCACGATGTCGGGGATCGTCGATGGGTCGATCGGCTCGGCAAACTGGTTCACCTCGCTGAGCGTCTTGAAGGGGATGAGCGCTGTGACGGCCTCGTCTGCTTCGGGAAAGGCGCTTCGTCCCGCGATGCGGTGGGCCGCGTTGTCGGCCGGTGGATCGATCTCGACAACAACCTCGGGCGCCGATTTTTCGTCCGGCAACAGCTCCAGCGGCGAAACCTCCTCCGGCTCGGCCGGCGCATCAATCGTCGGCCCCTCGACCTCGACCGAAGGCTCGTCCGAACCGCCGCAGCCAACCAATGCCAACCATCCGCCCATTACCATCGATAACATCACGATCCGTCGCATCACAAATCTCCTTGTCGGGCATCGCGCCCGTTGCATTACAATCCAACTGATGGACCGCATCTTAGGCCAACCCGCAGCGCTCGACGCACTCCGTAATCAGCTCGCCACCCAGCGTGTCCACCACGCCCAGGTCTTCCATGGACCGGCGGGCGTGGGCAAGTTTACCACCGCGATCGCCTTTGCCCGCGAACTGCTTTGTCACGATTCGGTGACCGACCTGCAAGGCAACCAATCAGCCTGCGGCCACTGCGCCTCGTGCAAGCTTTTTGACACGCTAAATAAGGCCGACGACAGCGACGACCCGACCGCGGCGCTGCGATCGGCCCACCCCGACCTGCACATCATCACCAAGGAGCTGGCCCTCTTTTCAGACGATGCGCAGGTGCGTAGCCGAAAGCTCACCTCCATCCCGGTTGGCGTCATCCAAGAGCACCTGCTCGGCCCGGCGTCGCACTCGCCTGCACTGAACCACGGCAAGGTCTTCATCGTTGACGAAGCGGAGCTGCTCAACAACACCGGCCAAAACGCACTACTCAAAACCCTCGAAGAGCCCACCGCGGGGACGTACCTGATCCTCGTGACGTCGAGTGAGCACCGCCTGCTGCCGACGATCCGCAGCCGATGCCAGCGCATCGCGTTTGGACCCTTGGATGATGTGGCGGTGTCGCGCTGGCTGAGCGAGCACCACGCCGAGTTGGATGAACAGACGGCCAAGTGGGTCGTGGGGTTTGCACAGGGCAGCCTGGGCCGAGCGTCATTGGCGGTACGGTTTGAATTAGTCGAGTGGGGTACGGCCGTGCTCAGCCCGATGCAGCGCTTAGCCAAGTCCGGCCGACCCGAGCCGAACTTAGGCAGCGCGATCGGTGGGTGTGTCGATGGCTTCGCGGCGGCGTGGGTCAGCGCGCATAAGAACGCGAGCAAGGAAGCGGCCAACCGCCGAGCCGCGGCGCTCATGGGCTCGATGATCAGCAACTACGCGCGCCGCCGCATGGCCAGCGCGGCCCAGCAGTGCGACCCGCAAACGCCCGGCGACAGCGAGCAGCGGCTGGAGCCCTGGCTCGGCGTGATCTCTGCCGTCACCGAGTTCGAGTCCCAACTCAACAGCAACGTCAACCTCAAGCTCTGCTGTGAAGGCCTGGGCATGGCCATCCACGGGGCACTGCTGGGCGTGGCGTTTTCTTCATAAATCATACGGAACGCGTTTTGAATTTTCGTATTCGGTGCCGTGGTCAAGGCTTGGCGCAGGCCGCGAAACGAGTCACAGATGGCCCGTCGCGGCCTACCTCGCTGCGCTCGTTGACCACGGCACCATCAAACCATGCAACGCGCAATTTCAAAACGTAATCCGTATCAGATGAGCGTCAGCACGCGCAGCACTTCTGCGACGGACCAGGCCTGTGCTGGGCAGCCGCGGGGGGCGAAGGGGCTTAGCGGCTCGTGGATTTCGTTGAGCGTGCCCAAGGCGCCGGGGTGGTCGGCGGTGAGGAGGCGGTCGATGAGCGGGGCGAGCGTGTCGCGGACTTCTTGTTTAGCGGTGTCGCTGAATCCGCCGGCACGTAAGACGCTCTCGCAGTACGGGCCGATGAGCCAGGGCCAAACCGTGCCGCGGTGGTAGGCCCGGTCGCGCTCGAAAGGTGTGCCGCCGTAGAACCCATGGAACGCGTGGTCATC
>JARFRI010000161.1 GCA_029287335.1 Phycisphaera sp.
CAATCGCTCGCAAAAGAACAGGGCTTTGCGCTCTGCGGGATCGCGTCGGCCAAGGCCAGCGACTATGCCGAGCACCTTGAGCAGTGGCTCGCCGAGGGCAAGCACGGCTCGATGGACTACCTCGCCAACCATGCCGACATACGCAGCGACCCGGGCAAACTCGTCGAAGGTGCCGCGAGTGTGATTGTCGTGGCGGACGCGTATCAGGTGTACCGTGAGGAAGAGGCGCTAAGCGGCAAGCCGCTGGGCCGGGTCGCGAAGTACGCCTGGGGCGATGACTACCACAAGGTCTTGAAGAAGCGCTTGCACGCCGTCTGCAATGCGCTCGAAGAAGACTACCCCGGCCACATCTATCGCGCGACGACGGACACCGCCCCGATCTTCGAGCGCGAGCTGGCCACCCGCGCCGGCTTGGGCTGGACCGGCAAGCACACGCTCATGATTCATCCGCGCTTCGGGTCGTACTTCCTGCTGGGCACGATCGTCACGACGCTGCCCATGCAGACCAGCGAACTCGCGGGCTTCCCCGAACCGCTCGCGCCACCGACCGATCACTGCGGTAGTTGCACGCGCTGCATCGATGCGTGCCCGACCAACACGATCGCGCCCCAAGGCTACAGCATCGATGCCCGCAAGTGCATCAGCTACCTCACGCTCGAACACCGCAGCGCGGTCGATGAGCAATACTTCGAGCCGATGGGCGATTGGCTGGCGGGCTGCGATATTTGTCAGGATGTCTGCCCGCACAACCGGCGGCGGACCGACCTTGCCGCACAAAACAACGACCCGCTCCACGTCCACGCGCGTTACACGCCGCACGAATACGCCGAGGGCTTTGACCTGCTCGACGTGCTGAACTGGACCGCAGATAATCGACAACAGGCCTTCATCGGCTCGGCCTTAAAACGCGTCAAGCTCGACATGATGCAGCGCAACGCGCTCATCGCCGCAGGCAATCACTTGAAACAACACGACGACACCGCGCTGCGCAACAGAGTCATCGAGCTCGCACTCGCCGATAACCAGCCCGCTTTGGTGACAGAGACCGCACAAGCCGTTTGCCAACGGTTAGGATGTCAGCCCTAACCGCCGATAGCGATTGAAGTTGCTCCCCCACTTCCAGAGATAGACGTGACTGATCAATACAAAGACGAACCGACCACTTGGCGTATGGACCCGCTGGGAAAGCCCGCGCCAAAAATGAAATCTGTCGGCTATGACATCGGCGTCGTCGGCAACGGTCGGACCTGCGCGCTGATCGACCACGAAGGCTCGGTCGTCTTCATGTGCCTGCCCGACTTCGACTCGGGCGCCGCCTTCTGCGACCTTTTGTCCAAAGGCAACGGCGGCAAGTTCGGCATCGAGATCGAAAACGGCAAAACCCTCTGGCAACGCTACGAACACGCGACCAACGTGCTCGTCACGCGCTACGAGTCCGACGCAGGCGGCTTCGAGGTCATCGACTTCATGCCCCGCTATCGACTCAACGGCGACGACCCGGAGCCCTGCAACCCCGCCGACTTCGTCCGCGTCATCCGCCGGGTCTGGGGCCAGCCACGCTTCCGCGTCAACTACGACCCGCGCCTCGAGTTCGCCGAGCACGAAACCACCAGCCACGTCATCGGCCCGGGCAAGATCAAGTCCACTGTCGAACATAAATGGGATCACTCCGAGGTCTATGAGTCCGTCTACCTGCACACGGATATGGATAGCCACGCCGTGCTCAACGGCCACACGATGGAGCTGACCGAAGAACGCTTTCTGCTACTGAGCTACAACGACAAACTCCGCGAGCCATCGCACGAACTCATCCAACTCATGCTCACCAAGACCCGCGCGTACTGGTACAACTGGGCGCTGCACACCACCCGACCGCCACGCTACGAGCAGACCGTCGTCCGCTCCGCACTCGCGCTTAAGCTCATGCAGTTCGGTCCCACCGGCGCGCTCATCGCCGCCGCCACCACCTCCCTGCCCGAATCCGTCGGCGAGGTCCGCAACTGGGACTACCGCTTCTGCTGGATCCGCGACGCGTCGATGACCGTCTCTGTCCTCCGCCGCATCGGACACGCCGACATGGCCCACCGCTTTGTCGATTGGGTCTTGGACACCGTCCCGACCAAGGACGACGAGCTACAGATCATGTACGGAATCCGCGGCGAGAAAACGCTCACCGAAAAAACCCTCGACCACCTCGACGGCTACATGGGCTCCAAACCCGTCCGCACCGGCAACGCCGCCTACCACCAGAAACAGCACGACATCTACGGCGCCGTCATGGACGTCATCTGGCAGACCCTGCCCCACTTCGCCCGCCGATTCGACGAGGTCGAAACGGTGTGGACCCAGGTCCGCTCGATCGCCCGGGCCGTCGAACGACAATGGCAAGACCCGGACCGCGGCATCTGGGAGATCCGTGGCGAGAAGCGGCACTTTGTTTTCAGCAAGGTCTTGTGCTGGGTCGCGATCGACCGTGCGGTGAAGATCGCTGTCGCGCTGGGCCGAACCGAGTGGGCCGAGCATCACCGCAAGCTCGCCGACGAGATGAAGCAAGCGATCGAGCGCGAGGGCTGGAACGAAAAAATCGGGGCCTACACCCAGTCCTACGGGTCCGACCACATGGACGCGTCCAACCTGCTCATGCTCGACTACGGCTTCTGCGAGCCGGACGACCCGCGCTTCATCGCGACCGTCGATCAGACCTGGGCACAACTCGGCCGAGACGGCCTGCTCTACCGCTACAAAGCCCACGACGACTTCGGCGAAACCAACAGCGCGTTTACCATCTGCGCCTTCTGGATGTC
>JARFRI010000163.1 GCA_029287335.1 Phycisphaera sp.
ATGCTGGTGCGGAGGCGGACGATGTTGTCGTTGGTGAGTTTGAGCGAAAGGTTTTGCTGGGTGTCCATCCGTGGCCCTGTGATTCGAGGAATGAGGGAATATCGATCGTATGCCGCGATCATACGACCGTGATGAATCACGTCCACCGGAGTTATACAGGCGACGGACTTCACCGTTTAGCGGGTGACGCGCAGCGTCCCGTGCGAACTGTGATAGATGGTCTGAACGGATTGCAACGCGTCACCCGCTAAACGCAATCAATAGTCGCCATGCCCGCTCGCAAGGTTGTTGAACCTTGTCGTTGGGCCGTGGAACTGGAGCTTGCAGACGCCCGTTGGGCCGTTACGTTGCTTGGCGATGATGATCTCGGCCAGGTGGTCCGGCTCGTAGTCCGGGTCGCTGCGATGAAAATAATCCTCGCGGTGAACCATCTGGATCACGTCCGCGTCCTGTTCGATCGAGCCCGACTCGCGCAGGTCGCTCATCCTTGGCCGATGGCCCTCGCGCTGCTCGGCCTGACGATTGAGCTGGCTCAAGCAAACCACCGGCACCTCCAGATCACGTGCCAACGCCTTCATCTGACGCGAAATACTCGACACCTCTTCCTGACGCGAGTTACTGCCCGGCTCGGACATGAGCTGCATGTAGTCCACGAAGATCGCTTTGATATGCCGTTCGTTCGCCAGCCGCTGGGCCTTGGCACGCAGCACCATCGGGTTCAGGCCCGGCGTGTCATCGATGTACATCGGCGCCTCGGCCAACTCCCCCACCGTCATCTGCAAACGACCAAAGTCGTCCCGGCTCAGCCTGTTCTTACGCAGCTTCTGCGAGTCCACCCCCGACCGCGAACACAGCAGCCGCTGGGCCAACTGCTGCTTACCCATCTCCAACGAAAACACCGCGACCGGGATCTTGTTGACCGTCGCGATGTGCTCGGCCATGTTCAACATAAACGCGGTCTTACCCATCGATGGACGGGCAGCGATGATCGTCATCTCCCCGCCGTGCAGGCCGTTGGTCATCTCGTCGAGCTCGAAGAAGCCGGTCTCTAAACCCGTGACGCTCTTGCCGTCGTGGGCTTCGAGGATGGCCATCGTCTCTTCGAGCAGCGCGTGCAGGTTGTCCGCATCCGTGATGCCGCGCTTTTCTTGGATGTGATAGATCAGCTGGCCTGCCTGCGCGAGCAGGTCGTCGGCCGAGTCGCCCGAGTTGTAGCACTGGTGCAGCAGCATCCCCGACGCATCGATCAGCGAACGCACCAACGCCTTCTCACGCACGATCCGCGCGTAGTGCCCGGCACTGACCGCGCTGGGCACCGACTCAAACAACTCGATGAGGTACTCGACCCCGCCGACCTGCTCGAGCATGTTCTTGTCGACCAGCTTCTGGGTGAGCTGGACCATGTCGATCGACTGGACCTGGTTGTACAGCGACAAGAGGGCCTCATACACCGCGGCATGGGCCGGCTTATAAAAGTCCTCCGGCGACTTGATGATCTGAACCACCTCGCCACACACCCGCCAATCCAGAATCATCGACCCAAGCACCGCGGACTCCGCTTCGATCGCGCTGGGCGGCAGCTTGTCAAAAAGCTGGCTGACATCGATCTTGCGCTCCGAACGGCGTCGGCCTTCGAATTGGGGCGTTTGGGCGGAGGTCATAATTGGATCATCGCAGTTTAGGCTTTGGCTGTGGCGGGTTGGCGCTTGCTGTCATTTGTGCTGTGGAAAAGGTGTTTGCTAAGGCATTTTTTAACCGCAAAGGCGCGAAGGCGCAAAGGAAGGCATCAAGGCATTGTTCCACAGATTTCACAGATGGCACAGATTCAAGGCAAATGAATAACCACGAAGGCACGAAGAACACGAAGCGAAGCATTGGATTCCTTCGTGTTCTTCGTGCCTTCGTGGTTCAAAATCTGTGCCATCTGTGAAATCTGTGGATTACTGCCTTCCTTTGCGCCTCTGCGCCTTTGCGGTTCAATCTGCCTTGACTCACTCCGGGTCCGGCAGGTCGTCGCAGAAGTCAGCTAACTCATCCAAGCTTGGGCTATGGGCGTTGCGGACATAAAAGCCGCTGGTACCCGTACCCGCGCAGAGGGCTTGTTCGATCGGCAGACCCGCGAGCAGGCCCAGGCAGAAGCCGGCGTTGAAGTTGTCGCCGGCACCGGTGCTCAATTTAGGCTTGGATACGAATGGGCCTTTGAAGATCGCGGACTGTACGCCGGCGTCGGTGTTGATCGCGGCCGCCGCCCCCTCGCGTGGGTGGACGCAGACGCAGTGGACCTCCAGCGCTTCACGCAGGTCTTGTGCGATCTTTTCGATCGCGGCTTTTTGTTCCATGTCCGTCAACGGCACCTTCACGCCCAGCACCTTGGCGACTTGCGTGGCTTCGGACAGGTTAAAGCCGACGACGACTTTTGACTGCGTGTTGAGCCGTTTGGTCAGCTCCATCGCTTCGGCCAGATCCTCGTTCGTCCGCTTGCTTGGGTCGGCCAGGTCGATGAACACGTACCGGCTGTTATCCATCTGTGGCAGGACGTCTTCGATCAGCGCTTCCCAGATGGTGTTGAGCTGGGTCAGCATCGTCCAGTTCACCATGCCGATGAACTTGGCCTTGCGGACGATCTCGACGTACGCCGCTCGGCCGATCTGTTTGTCGATGGTGGCTTGGTTGACGTGGCGGAGCGAGGCGTGCTTGCCGAGCATGAGCTTGCCGTCGTCGAACTCGAGCGCATCGGTGTGGCCCGGCTCGGCGATGGAGTGGACGTCCGCCATCTCGGCGAAGTCGTTGAAGACGGGGTTGAGCTTGCCCTCGCCGAGGTTACCGATGTAGGTCACCGGCAGGCCGGCGGTGGCCATGGCGTTGGCCATGATCGGGCCGTTGCCGCCGAGTTTTTCGAGCTTGGTGACCAGCTCGACGTTGGAGGATCGGCCGGCCGAGTCGACAATCCGCTGGCCGAACTTATCGAGCGTATGCACCGGCTCATAGTGATCGGTGTCGTGTCGCTTATCGACGACAGCGATGATCGCATCGACAAAGCCATCGAACCCGATGAGCACGGGCGTGTCTTGAATGGTCTGCGAAAAAGTGCGGAGGCCCGCGGCGGCGGCTTGTGCGGTTTCAGATCGGGTGGGCATAGCGAATCAACGGCTGGGGTGAGTGGTTTGTGAAATCCTCCGAGCACAAGGATACGCCATCGCCCCCGGCGACGCAGCCCCCTGCAAAAGCTATCCTAAGGCCATGTCCGGGCACAACCGACATGACGGCGTCTTGATCCCCTGGCTCACGCCGATGCGCGCCGCACGCGGGGCACTACGCCAGACCGGTGTTGCCCCGTCGTTCGCCATCCACCTGGCCGGGCTCATCTTCTTCTTTGTCGGCATCTTGCTACTGGACGCAGCGTTTTGGGGCGAAGGCCTGCTCTGGGAGCTCAAGCAAGGGCTCGAAGGCGATACCGCCAGCACCCTGCTGTTCACGGGGATCTTTTTCGTTGTTTACGAATGTTGTTTTGTGATCCTCGCGTGGATGACGGCGTGCTGGGGGGCGGGCGTCGAGCCGTTCAACACGAGCTTTGGCCGATCGCTGTCGCGTTGGTACCAGCTCACGCCCTGGTTCGCGGCGCTCATCATCGGGCTCATCCTGGTGATACAGGGTTTCGAGGAACTCGATGATTGGTACTGGAACACCTACGACTACGGTCGATACGGCAACTACTACGAAACCAATACCGAACCCCTGCGACTGCTGACCTACGACCGCTTCCAACTGCTGCTCAACATCGGGCGGTTCGGCTCGCTCGTTATTTTCAACCTTATTGCGCTGTGGTGGATCCTCGGCACGGTGATGGTCCACCGCCATCAGCCCACCTGGTTTGCAAGCTGTTGTTGGCCGGCGACGTGCGAAGACTGCGGCTACGCCTTGGCCGGGCTGACCGATGAGCAGACCTGCCCCGAATGCGGCAAGACGGTCGGCGACAGCAAGCACACCGAGCGCGGGCAAAACGCGATCCCATCGCTGCGGATGCTGGGACAGGCGCTGATCGAGCCGAGCGCCGTCGGCAAGGCGATGGCCACGCGTCAGCCCACGAAGCAGCCGGTGCGCGTGCTGCTGTGGGGGCTGCTGTTCACGGTGCTCTGCGGGCCGGTGTTCATGGTGATCATGTCGATCGCGATCTGGCTGGGCGATGGATACAACCCCATCGATGACTTCGGTGACATGATCGAGTTTTACATCCTCGCTGGCATGACCGTCGGCACCTACTCGGCCGTGGTCGGCAGCCTCGTCCTCCTCGGGGCCGGCTCACTGGCCGCCACAATCGTCCGTGTCATGGGCAAGCGCGACATCATGCCCGCCGCCTGCTTCGCCGCTTGCTACAGCGCCGCGCTGCTGCCGATATGGGTCCTCCTTCAAGCCGGGCAACTGCTCATCCTCCTCCCGCTGGGTGGGCACCTTGAAGACGCCGGGCGGTATGACCTAACCGAGTTCTTCCCGCTGCTCGTGATGATGCTGCACGCGGCAATGCTGGTCTACATCGTCATGAATGTCGCGCGCATCACCAAGGCCGCGCGATACGCCAACGTCTAAAACCTAAACGCCGTCTCCCATCCTTGGTGCTGCCCCGTCACGGGATGCGATAAACTGTCGTATCCGCGATCAAGCTTCGCGTGATCCGACAAACCGCCTGCCCCCCGCCACCATGAAATACGACTTCAACGCCATTGAAAAACGCTGGCAACAGCACTGGGACAACGCCCGCACCTTCGCCACGCCCAACCCAGGCGAAGCAGGCTTCGATCAAACCAAGCCCAAGTTCTACGTGCTCGACATGTTCCCCTACCCCTCCGGCGTCGGGCTGCACGTGGGCCACCCGCTGGGCTATATCGCGACCGACATTGTCGCGCGCTACAAGCGCATGCGCGGTTACAACGTGCTGCACCCCATGGGCTTTGACGCCTTTGGCCTGCCTGCCGAGCAGTACGCTGTCGAGCACAACGTCCACCCGCGCATCACCACCGAGAAGAACATCGCCAACATGGTCGCCCAGCTCAAGCAGCTGGGCATGGGCTACGACTGGGAACGCTCCTTCGCCACCACCGACCCGCAGTACGTCAAGTGGACCCAGTGGATCTTCATGAAGATGTACCACAGCTACTTCGACCCCATCGAAAACAAAGCCGCACCGATCAGTACCCTCATCGAAAAACTCGAGGGCGAAGACTACTACATCGGCTCCGACGGCGAACTCATCGTCTCAGGCTCCACCGAATCCCTCGAACCCCTCGCGGGCATCGGCGACCCCAACATCCACAAGTGGACCGAGCTCGAATCCGACCAGCGCGAGCGCCTGCTCGACGAATACCGCCTGGCCTTCATGGCCGAGGTCGAGGTCAACTGGTGCCCGGGCCTGGGGACCGTGCTCGCTAACGAAGAAGTGACCAACGAAGGCAAGAGCGAACGCGGAAACTTCCCCGTCTACAAACGCCCGCTCAAGCAGTGGATGCTCCGCATCACCGCCTACGCCAACCGCCTCATCGACGACCTCGACCTCGTCGATTGGCCAGAGAACATCAAACTCCTGCAACGCAACTGGATCGGTAAATCCAACGGTGCCGAAGTCGACTTTGCCATTGATGGCAGCGACGAAAACATCCGTGTCTTTACCACTCGGCCCGACACGCTCTTCGGCGCCACCTATATGGTCCTCGCGCCCGAGCACCCACTGGTTGATGTCGTGACGACGTCGCAGCAGAGCGAAGCCGTCCGCGCATATCAAAAACAATCCGCCGCCAAAACCAACATCGAACGACAAGCCGACGCCAAAGAAAAGACCGGCGTCTTCTCGGGCGGCTACGCGATCAACCCCGTCAACGGCGAAAAAATCCCCATCTGGATCGCCGACTACGTCATGA
>JARFRI010000170.1 GCA_029287335.1 Phycisphaera sp.
CAGGGCGGCCCGCTCATGCACATCATCGCCGCCAAGGCCGTCGCGTTTGGCGAAGCGCTCAAACCCGAATTCAAAACCTATAACGCGCAAGTCGTAAAGAATGCTAAGCGGCTAGCCGCTGAACTGATGGCCAAGGGCTACAAGCTCGCCAGCAACGGCACCGACAACCACCTGGTCCTCATGGACCTCCGCACCGTCGACGCCGACCTCACCGGCAAAGACGCCGCGCTGTGGCTCGAGAAGGCCGGCATCATCGCCAACATGAACACCGTGCCCAACGAAACCCGCAGCCCCTTCAAAACCAGCGGCATCCGCCTGGGCACCCCAGCCCTCACCACCCGCGGCCTGCTTGAAGACGACCTCGCCGAAGTCGCGGGTTTGATCGACCGCGCGATTCGTAGTAAGGGTGATGAAGCGGTGATCTCGGAAGTGAATAAAGACGTACTGGGGCTTTGTGAGCGTTTTCCGATGGGGCATTGATTGATGGCTAATAAATGGGGCATACCATCATGGCTTGAACAGCGTGTTAGAGAGCGTGATCAGATTTGTGTTTATTGTGGATGTGCATTTGATACGAGTGTTCCCAAGCGGTCTGCGAGTTGGGAGCACATCATTAATGATGCAAGCATTGTTACGGAAGAGAATATTGCGCTTTGCTGCAGAGGCTGCAATGCAAGTAAAGGGCAAAAGAGTTTGCAGGACTGGTTGAAAAGTGATTACTGCAGGCGGCATGGGATCACTCTCGATACGTTGGCGACAATTATTCGAGAGCGTTTGTGATTACAACAACCGGCGTGTGGCCGGGGTGGAGCCTAAGCGACCCCCCGGAACGAGTCGTCTCAATCAATCCATGCCGATTCGTTCCGTGTGCTCGCTTGGGCTCGTCCACGGCCACCCACCGCAAGTAGCACGTAGGGTGGGTGGAGTTCCACGATACCCACCGCGATTTATGAGAAAATAAATGGCTTGTCGGTGGGTTTCGCGGCGCTCTACCGCACCCTACTTCCGCAACATTGATTGGCTGTACGAAATCGTTAAGCATGTAGGGTGGGTAAGCCTCGGCGCAACCCACCGCGAACCGTCTCAAACTTTGTTGGTGGGTTGCGCCGAGCCTTACCCACCCTACGTACATCATCACGCATCACCGGCGAAACGTTGTGCCGCGACGATCCCGCTCAATCCCGACTGCGCGGCGCGATTTGTTTAAGTCTCTTGGAAGCTTTTCTTCTTCCTCGACTCGTTCTTCTTCAACGGCCCGACGCGAACGGAACAGCGCGATCAATAGCACGGCGATCAGTGCGCCGACGGCGTTGGCGATCAGGTCGTAGGACGTGTTGATGTAGCCGCCTTCGGCAGTTATGTGGCACCCGAACCAGAGAGACGCTTGGCACCCATTTGTTACTTCAGCTTTGCGGCGAACTTCTTGGGGTCGGCGTCGAACTTACCTTTGCAGTTGTTGCAGCAGAAGCCGACGGTCTTGCCCTCGAAGGTGCTGACGAAGCCGGCGTTGACCGGTGCGCCGCTGACGGGGCAGGAGTCGTTGATGGGCTTGGCGGCTTGTTCGGTGGTGTCTTCCGCGTCTTCTTCGGTGGCTTTGTCGTCCTTGGCCGGGTCGCCGGGGGTGACGTCGGGGGTGACGGGCGTGAACTGGAACTGGCCGTCGTGGTCGGAGAAGACCTCGGTGTTGGGCATCGCTTCGCGTAGTTTTTCGACGCCCTGTGCAGTGACTTTCGTGCCGGTGAGGTAGAGCTTTTCGAGGATGTCGTATTGCTTGAGGGACTCAAGGCCCGCGTCGGTGATGTCGGTGCCAAAGAGGTTGAGCCAGGTCAGCGACGTCATCGCGGGCAGCTCGGCCAGGCCCGCATCGGTGATCGCGCTGTCCTTGAGGTTCAGGCGTGTAAGCGTTGGCATGTCGGGCAATTGCTTGGCGGCCTCATCGCCGAAGGACGAGCCCTCGAAGGTCAGCCAGGCGATGTTGTCTGCGGCGCTGGCGAGCTTGGCGACGGCGGCAGGGTCGAGTTCTTTGAGATAGGCGAACTTGACGGTCAGTTGGTCGGGGTGTTCTTCCTGTGAGAGCGACTGCGCGTTGCCGCCGGCCGAGTTAATGGCCTTGAGCGCGGCGGGGTCGATGATCGGCTTGACGGGCTGTGGCTTGACCTCGGGGGTGTCCACGCGTGGCGCGGCGGCGCCCGTGTCGAGCTTGCCGTCGAACTCGGTGAGCCATTCGCCGAGGATGATGATGTCTTCCTGTGACATCATGCCGTACTTCTTGACGTTGGTGGGCATGAATTCATCGTGCGACGGTGGGAGGATGACGCGGCGGTACATCTCGCTGAACTCGGCGTCGCCGGGCTCGATGGTGCCGCCAACCGTTCCGCCCTTCATCGCCCATTCGAGGGTGTCGAGGCGGAGCTTGCCTTTGGTTTTGCCTGCGTTGTGGCAGTCGGTGCAGTGCTTGTTGAGCACGGGCTGGATCTTGGCGTTCCAGAAAGCGGAGGTGCCGTTGACGAGTTCGCCGTCGGGCCCATCCGTACCGTTGGGAATAACATCGGGTTTGTCTTCGACGACTTCTGGCCAGTAGACGATCGCGTCGGGGACATCAAAAGGAGCGCGGTCGACAAGGAACTCTGGCCCGTGGGTCATGTTCCCGCCGAGGTGTCCGGCGAAAGGTAGCGCCGCCATCGCGCCGACCATCGCAAGCCGCGACACGCCCAGTGGCCAGCCGCCGGTGTGCGGGACCGCGGAGTCATCGGGCCACTGTCGACGCACGGCTTTGACCTTGAGCACTGCCGCGACAATTGCCGCGACCATGAGCGTGATGCCAAGCCACATGTGCCAGCCCATGGTTTCGGTGACGCCGTCTTCGATGGAGTCTGCCAAGAGGAGTTGGAAGACGTTCATGGGTTCGTTGCCGGAGTTGCCCGCGGCCCACTCGGTGCCATAGAGCATGCCGGTGACGACGGCAACGATCGCTGCGCCTGCGCCGAGGACGAACAGCCATGCCGCGGCGATATCAAAGCCCTTGGATCGTCGGAAGAGTCCAAAGAATTCAAGGGCAAACGCACCGATGATCAGGCCAATGGGCAGGTGCAGGACGACGACGTGCATTCGGCCCAGGAATGCGCCCCAGCTACCGTTTGCATCGGCGCTTTCAGCGGCGAGCGCGGGCCCGGCAAGTATCAGGCACACCATCCCGGTCAAGAGCATGGCAAGCGTGCGGCGTGAGTCGTGCTTCGTCAGACGTTGCGTGAGTTGCATGGGTGTCTCGTGGGCGTATGGCTGGGATCAAAAAACGTGGGAAAAACCTATCGGCAGGGACGGGTTTAGGACTGACATATTACCCCATGCCATCGGCACAAGGCGGGATCTGACGCAAAAACGTGATGTTTGGCTTGCCACTTCACGACAATTCAAGAACGTATGACGACGCGGCGAGATCATATGGCTACTGCCCCGAGCCGATATCCGCGCCTTCGAACTGCGCCAGCGCGGACTGGGCGCGGTTGCGCAGGTCGATGATCGTCGTGTCATCGGGGTTGTTCTTATTAAGCGTGTCAAGCAGGTCCAGAAGCCGGGTGAAGTCCTGGCCGCGCTGAAAGCGGTCGAGGGTGACGAGCTCGGGGCTCTGTGCGCGCTGCCGTTGGGTGAGCGGGTCGTGCTGGGCCAGTTCGAGCAGCGCCCGAGCCAGTTCGATTTTGTAGCGCAGCCGTTGGGGGTTTTCCCGCGCGATCGCTTCGAGCAGCTCGACGGCATCGGACAGGTAGCGCTGCTTGTCCTTGATATTCAAACTCGGCGACATGCGGCGCATCGCGATGGCGAGGGTCTCGCGCATCGGCGTGGTCAGACGCCGGGCAGAGTCCTCGGCCTCGACACTGAACAGATCCAGCACCTTCGTCACGATGCTGTTGTAAACAATAAACGCGTCGGGGGTCGAGCCCATCCGCTCCAGGGTCTCGGCGATCTTGAGTTTGACCTGCGCCAGCTCACTGGCCAGGACACGGTCCGGGCTATCGCGATCGAACTGGCCGAGTTGAATCGTCTCGGCGGTGGCAAAGGCGCCCAGCGCGTTTTGCAAGAAACGGGCGACGTTGTCGGCGTCGTCTTCGCTATCGGCCAGCGCGAGGTTCAGCTCCCCTTTGAGCCGAAGCGCCTCGGCCTGTGCCGCGAGGAGGTCCTGGTAAGGCACGGGCGGGGCCGCGCTTGAGTTCAGGAAGAAGTTGATCGTCGAGATGCTTCGGTCCAGTGCCTGGAGGCCTTCGACCAGCCGGTCCGTGTTGGCGTAGACGCGGGCCAGGACTTTCAGGAGCATGGCCCGCTCATAGCGCACCGTAAAGGAGTCGGACACTTTTTCCAGCAGTTCCAGCCCTTCGAGGCACTGCTGCTCGGCCTCATCAATACTATCCGCCGCCGCGTCGTTATTGCCCAGCGCCGCGTCACTGGCCCGGCTGCTCTCGGTGATGTCCAGGTTGGTCTCCGCCAGCCGTCGCAAGGTGCTGGCCAGGTCGATCGCGAGGGTCTCATCGAAGCCCGACTCGGCGCGGATGTCCCGGTACTCGGCCACGATCTGGATGAGGAGCTCGCGCTGCTCGCCGTACAACCCCGTGCCGCGGAAGACGTCTGAGTTCGTGATGGTTTCAAAGATGTTGGCCAGCGAGGCGCGCAGGCGCTGGGCGGCGTCGCTGGCGTCTTGTGCGGCGGCGGCGGCTTCACGCTGGGCGGCGAGGGCGACCACGGCCTTCTTATCCAGCTCGCGGTAGAACCAGCCGAGCATCGCGGATAGAAAAATCACTAAGACAAGCACCGACGTCACGAGCGCTTTGCGTCGGCGGACCCATCGGCCGATCAACTCGCGGTTGGTCGGCGGGCGGATCGGCAGCGACTCGCCAGCGAGGTACAGGTCCAGATAGTCCGCGAATTCCTCGGCCGACTGGATGCGCTTATCGATCTCGCGCTCGGTCGCGCGGGCGACGATCGCTTCGAGATCACGGTCAAAGCCCGGGTCGATCTCGCGCAGGCGCGGCACGTCTTTCTGATGGATCATCGTGGCCAGCGCGCGTTCGTCGCCGGCGTCACCAAACAAACGCCTTCGTGTAATGAGTTCCCATAGCGTCGCGCCCAAGCCGCGCACGTCCGCCGGCGGCCCGACATCAAGCACGGCCGAGGCGAGCTGCTCGGGTGCCGCGTATCGGAGCTTACCCATGAAGCCCGCGCCGATGGAAACGGCCTGTGAGGCGTCGCCGCCCTTGGCCAGGCCGAAGTCCATGAGGACGATGCGCTGGCCGTCGGGCGTGAGCATGAGGTTGCCGGGGCTGACATCGCGGTGGATGACGCCCTGCT
>JARFRI010000171.1 GCA_029287335.1 Phycisphaera sp.
GTTGTAGTTCTTCAAACAAGACAACACCGCAAGCTGGGGCACTAGCGCAGCCGAACATTATTGTGTTCCTCACCGATGACCAGGGCTACGGCGATGTGGGGTATAACGGTTCAAAGATCAAGACACCACACATCGACTCGCTGGCAAAGTACGGTATGACGTTCACGGACTTCTATGTCGAGAACCGCTGCTCGCCGACACGACTGGCCTTTATGACTGGATCGTACTCACATCGAGCGGGGCACAGTAAAGTGATCTATCGCACGCAGAAGATAGGGATCAATCCCGCCGAGATCACCACCGCTGAACTACTGCAGCAGGCGGGGTATGCGACGGCCCTCGTTGGCAAGTGGCACCTTGGCGAGTGGGAGCCGTTTCATCCGCTCAACCACGGATTTGACCAGTCGCTGACGTTCCTTGCAAGTGGCAAGAGTAATGCCGGTTTTGCTTTGTATCGTGACCGCGAACTCGTTGATGATCGGCATAAGCTAAGAAAAACGGATGGCGAATTCACCCCGCAATTACTTCAGGCGGGCAAAGATTTCATCACACAGAACAAGGACAAGCCGTTCTTCCTGTTCTACGCCACACCGACACCTCACACGCCATGGATTCCCAATGAGCAGTTTGCGGGTAGCTCGCCGGTCGGTAAGTACGGCGACGTTGTCCGCGAGATCGATTGGCAGGTTGGCGAACTGGTCAGAACACTTGAAGAACACGGTGTTGCTGACAACACACTCTTTGTATTCACTTCCGACAACGGCCCAGTCTTGCGCGAGCCAGGACCCGAAGCAGGTCCCCTTCGTGGCGGTAAGTGGTCAGATTTCGAAGGCGGTATCCGTGTGCCAACGGTGATGCGTTGGCCCGCGCGGATCAAGCCAGGGTCGGTCAATAGTGAGATCACTGGGATTATTGATCTTCTACCGACATTTTGCGCTGTCGCGGGTGTTGAGCCTCCTCAAGATCGCGTGATCGATGGTATTAATGTTCTGCCTTATCTCGAATCACAGCAGCTCGATGAGCCGATCCGCGAAGTGTTCATTGTGCCCGGATCGATCATACGTATGGGACAATATAAGCTTCTAACGAAGCAGTTGAGTTACAAAGGCCGAGGCGATAAAGAGGTCGTGCATGCACAACGCTGGTCGCTGTTTGATTTGGCCAACGACATCGGCGAGACCACGGATATCTCGGCAGAGAACCCTGAGATCGTCGCGAAGCTTAAGGCTCGTTACGAGCAGGAGATGGCGTTACTTAATCAAGCGACGCGAGAGATAGGCCGTGTCAGTGAGTGACGAATATTCGCATAGAAAGACGCGAACTTAATCACTGAATGAACATGAACTCGCGCGTGTTTAAGAGAATCCATGCGATCTCTTCGACGTTCAGTTTGTTCTGCTTAATGATCTGCTTCTCGCGCTCGGTCGCGGGGCGGGAGAGGAAGCTAAGATACAGGCTGTCGAGTTGGTCCTGCGGATCTGTATATGCTTGCATCTGCTGATAGAAATGCGATTTCTTCTCGGTCAGGAAGTTGTCCGCCCTGCCATTCATCAGCATGAGGATCTGCGGGATCGTGCTTTCAAGCGAACCGTCGTCGGCGAGTTCTTTGTTGGACTGGCCGAACATCCGTAAGAAGTGTGCATCTTCCGCAGGAAGGCGCATCTCTGAGGCACGGGCGAATTTGAATCCCTTACCTGAGCCGAGCTTTTGTGCCTTCGCGCGGTACTTCAAGCGTATGTCGGTCGCTTGCTTGAAGAGTTCTTGGTGCCACTGGGCATTGTCTTTGGATAGATCTGCAAGCGACCCGGATACGAATACGTCGTACGCCTGAGCTTGTTCTAGTCGGGGGCGGATCGCGTCGTTGATATTATCTCCGACCGCCAGCGTGGCCATCGAGTCCCATGTCTGTTCCGCAGTCATGCGTTGCAGAAGCGGCCCCGGGAAGTAGTACGGCTCGCCCGGCGGCGGGGTGATACTGGTCTGCGCTTGATAAGCGCGTGTGTTATAGATGATGCGCTGAAACGTCATCATGTCGTAATCGAGTTCACGGATCAGATCGGAAAGGTGCTGCATCAGCGCCGGGTCTGATGCTTTGCGCAGGTGATCCACTTCAGTGACATTTTCGATGATCGCTCGGCCAAAGGCTTTACCCCATAGCCGATTCGCGATCGCACGGGCGAACTGCTTATTGTCCGGATGCGTCATCCACGTCGCAAAGTGATTCGGCATTTTACGGAGGTCATCGTTTGCGTCGAAGCTCACCAGTTCATCAAACATCGCGAATCGTGGCGTGACTTTGCTGCTTGGCTCTACGTCGTTGTACTTGTAATCATCGGGGTAAGTCAGATAGTGATCGTGACGGGGATGAACGAGCGACGCGCCGGTCGGCGCGACGGTGTTCTTGGCAGAGCGATCTCCGCCGAAGGATCGGGCGTCCCGCCCCGGCACATCCATTGCCCCAAAGAAAGCAGCCAATTCATAAAACTCGCGCTGCGTCCAGACCTCGATCGGGTGGTCATGGCACTGCGCGCAGCCGACGCTCGCGCCCATAAATGTTGTCATCGTGTTCGCCAGGCCGTCAAGGGGCATCCCCTTATCGCGGATCAGCCAGCCGGTCTCAGGGTTGGTGATCATGTTGCCTTCCGCAGTCAGCAGGTCGAAAACGATTTCGTCCCACGGGCGATTGGTCGCGACCTGTCGAATCAGCCAGGCCTGATACCCCGCGGACATGCCATGCAGCGCATGCATGTCGCGGACACGCAGCATGTCGGCAAGCCAATTGAACATCTGCATGCGGTAGTCGATGCGAAGCAAAAGATCATCGATCAAAGCCTGGCGTTTGCTATGGTTACTGTCCTTCAAGAACGCGAGCGTTTCCTCATGCGTCGGGATACGCCCAGCGATCTGTAGATAGATCCGGCGGACGAACTGTTCTTCGGTCGTAGGCTTGTTACTGCGCTGGCCTTCTGAGTCCAGTCGATTGGCAATCAGGCGGTTGATTTTATCGGCTTCGCTTTGGACTTGTCTTTGACTGAGCGTGTGTTCACGGGTGTTGATAATTGGGACAATCGGATCGGGCTCTTTGAGCTTGCTGAGATAGATGTTGTTCCATTTTTTGTACGCCGCTTTGTACTCGGGCGTGGCCATAACCTTGTCGCGTGTGCGGCGATTCATCTTGAAGAATGGTGGACGCTCGCTTGTTTCTACATAAGCAACGGCGGGTTCCGGCGTAATAACATGGGGCCTCACCGGCTCTGGCTTGGCGGTAATTTCTTGCGGATCTAACGGGTTGATTAACTCGCGGCCCTGTGATCGCGTTGTCGTTGCGACATCATTTATACGTGTTGGCTCCGCCTCTCGTGGTGTGTCAGCGATGGTGGTATGTGATCGGGAATCTTCTACCGCTGTTACATTGGCTGGTCCCACATCACTCGATACATCGGACTTCTCGGGTCCGCCCATCGACATCACGCCGTAGACGAGAAACGCCAATGCGATGGTTGGGAGCAAGCCGATCCCCAGCACGATCTGGAGCGCGGAGAACGGCTTCTTTTTCTTACGTGGTCGTCTGCTTGCCATGGTGAACTTATTGAGTGGGTTGGTTTAGGACTTATTCCTCATCCAGTTGCTTGAGATTGAGGTAGTCGCTTAGTTCTTTGGTGGACACGCCGCTGGATCTATCTTTATCGGTGCGTTTGAAGTGGTTGGCTTTGCCGGAGAACATCTTGAACTCATCAGCGTTGAGCTCGCCATTGCCGTCCTTGTCCGCTTGTTTGAGCCAGTGGCTCGCGGGATGCCGGGACCACTTCCACCACGCGACATGAGTCAGTGCCTCGGCAAATTCTTTATCGCTCAGCGTTTCGCTTTTGTCTTTGTCGCTGGGGCCGAAACCTGCGGCGAAGTGTTTTTCGGATCTTGCAATGCAGATGCTGTACTCGACGTAATCCACTTCGACGTTCTCGTTGAGATCCGATAGAACAAAGAGTTCTTTTTCAGAAAATTTTTCGCGGTTGGCGATGGGCTTACTCTCGGGAAGCGGGGGGACGTAAACGACGTTGCTAGCGTGGTCGATGACGTCCTTGTGCGAGACACGGGCTTTGACGACATAGCCCGGTCCCGGATCTTTCACTTCGCCAAGGCCTGCGCCTTTGAAGTAGTTGAACAAGACCTTAGACTTCACCGCTAGGCGCATCTGTCGTTCGTGTCCGCCGGCCTTTTGTTTGACAAGCACATCGCCGTTGTCCAGCACCTTGGTCACAGTTCCGACGAGTACGGGGCTGTCGTTTCCATGGCTGTTGCTTTTGGCATGGACAGTGAAGGACGCGGTACTGATGAGTAGCGAGCAGCAAACTATTTTTACGAATCGTTTACACATTGCTTGGATACCTGTTTGTTGCGTCGGGTTTACGCCATGACGCCGAGGATCGGCTTGCCTTTGTTGCCAATATTGAATGGTCGGCCGGTTGGTGACATGACGGATCGGCCGGGCTTGATGCCCATTGCGTAGCCGATGGTGGCGTGCAGGTCGCCTGTGGTCACGGGGTTTTCTTTGACACCTTGTCCGTTGGCATTGGTCTGTCCGTAGGTGGAGCCGCTTTTAACCCCACCCCCTGCCAGCGCGACGGAGAATGCGGAGGGGTAGTGGCCTCGACCAGAGCCACCGCTCTTGGGGTTGCGGCCGAACTCTGTGGTTAAGACAACGAGTGTTTCGTCGAGTTTGCCGCGTTGTTCGAGGTCGCGGATGAGTTGTGCGACGCCTTGGTCTAGGCCTGGCGAGAGTTCTTCCAGACCTGATGCGAGGTTGTTGTGGAAGTCCCAACCCTGGCTGACGACTTCGACAAAGCGTACGCCCGACTCGACAAGCCGACGCGCGAGCAGGCAGCCCTGTCCGATCTTGGTGTGGCCGTAGGCTTTGCGCATCTCTTCTGACTCTTTACTGATGTCGAACGCCTCGACATCCTTACCGCCCATCAGACGGAGCGAGTGGTCGTAAAAATCGGTGTAGGCCTTGACGTTTTGGTCCGGGTGGTTTTCGCGGAACGTGCTGTCGAGTTGATCAAGCACCGCGACTCGATCTTCGAGCTCATCGAGCCCCTGCTTGGGCTTGACGTGTTGCAGCCCAGCGGCGGGATCGAGGATCGGCAGCGGGCTGTTGGACGAAGACAGGAAACCATTACCAAAACCCGCGTTGCGGTTGATGGTCACAGTAGATGGCATGACATCGTGGCTGGGTCCGAGCATCGCCTGGGCGTAGGCACCGATCATTGGGTGGTAGAT
>JARFRI010000194.1 GCA_029287335.1 Phycisphaera sp.
CGAGATTGGCGGCGGGTGTTGCTCCAACACCCGAAAGGCTTCGCTCTAAAAAAGTATCCGACACCCTTGGAAAACCCTTTCCTGCACAGCGTGTGCCCGCTTGCTAACGAAAAATCGGGTGGCTGGCGTCTGAGCCAAGCGATGGCCCGGATCACGCCGAAATCGGTGAGCCCAATTTCGTATCATGCCATTGTCATGAGCACGAACAAACAAGCCATGAAGACCTGGCTGGACCGCGATGAGGCCGTTCAAGCGATCCGCCACCTCAGCGAAGACGACCTGCTCTTCCTCAACGCCCACATCGTCGAACGGCTCAAGCTCATCCAACAAGCCCAGAGCACCGTCCAACTCGCCCGCTTCAGCCTCGGGGACCCCGTGCGATTCCAAGGCCCCAGCGGAACAACCATCCGCGGCACCATCATCAAACTCAACAAAAAAACCGCCGGCGTCCAAACCAACGACGGCCGTCAGTGGAAAGTCTCGCCCAGCCTGCTGACCCGCGACCCCAAATAATGGGATTCGGCACCCTCGGGGGTCGGTCAAAGATGACGTCAAGCGGGTCGATGAGCGGGCGATGGAGGCGATTTTGAGTGAATAATGAGATTTAAGGTTGCCGGACTAGACTTTTTGACCGCTGCGGACGATACTTAATACGGACATAATTCCGTCCTGGAGCCCGCCATGATCCGTACCCATGACATCCGGTCCCTCACCGACTTCCGCAACAACGCCAAAGACCATCTGGACCGTCTTGCCCAGACCATGCAGCCCGAGGTGCTGACGGTCAACGGCGAGGCTAGGGGCGTCGTGCTCTGCCCGGCCGCGTTCGATGAACTGGTCGCCGACGCCGAGTACGCCCGCAACCTCAAGGCGGTCCGAAGCGGGCTCGAAGCGCTCAAGCGTGGCGAGACGATCCCGGCCGAAGATGTCTTCGCTCAAGCCAGCCAGATCCTCGGCCTGGACAAGCCGCAGGGATGATCGAGTACCGCGTTGAAATGTCGCCCGGCGCGAAGCAAGACCTACTTGCCGCCGCCCGCTACATCGCTCAAGAATCAAAGTCGCTCGATGTCGCGCAGGCTTGGTTCGACGGGATGCGTGCAACGATCATGGGCTTGAAAGAGATGCCGCAAGCCAATCCGCTTGCGCGTGAGAACGAAGCGTTTGCCGATGAAGTGCGTCAGAAAAATTATCACTCGCACCGGGCCATCTACACCATCCACGACGACATCGGCCTGGTCCTGGTGCATCGCATCTGGCACACCGCCCAAGAGAACGCCGGGCCGGGCGATCTGCCCGATGTGTCTGCGGGTTGAAGAAGAACAACCCTCCACGGCACCATCATCAAACACAACAAAAAACCCGCCGGCGTTCAGACCAACGATGGCCGACAGTGGAAAGTCTCCCCCAGCCTACTTACTCCCGACACCAATTAATGGGATTCGGCACCCTCGGCGGCAGAAAGGGGACTGTCCCTTTTTCTCCTCTTTTTCTCCTCCCTTTTTCTCCTCCTTTTCTCCTCCGGAATTGAATCCGCCACGCGTGAAAAGCCGAATTGAATCGACCTGCTAAACTCTATACAAGCGTAGTGCAGCCAATCAACAAAGCTATTCTCAGGGGCCTATCGATGCAGCGAACCAATAGATTCTTTGTCTTTTGTGCTGTCATTGTCGCGCTGTGCCAGGTGGGCTGTACCACGCCCCAAGCGGTGTCGCCCAATGCCGCCGCGATTGATGTGCTGGTCGGTACCGACGCGGACGCCGATGCTCGCGCGGCAGCGGTCGATCAACTGCAGCCATTGACTAAAACAGATAAGGCACGCTTGCTCGCTGCGGCCGATCATCGCAATGAAAACTACGACAATTCCACCGGCAATTCGGGCTATCTGTTCCGCGCGTTGATCAGGCACGCCGATACCGACATCGTCCATGCGCTCGGCCAATTGCTCCTCGAAACCAACAATCGCTACTACGCTGTCGTGTTGGGCGTCATCGGCGACCCCGCCGCAATCCCGTACCTCAACACCGCCATCCGACAGTCAACCTACAACTTCGTCCACGATAATTGCAAGCAGGCCTTGCGTACCTTCAACGTGCGTAACAGCTTAGAACACCTGCCCAGAGCATCGCATCTCAACTACCCGATCAAGCCGACCCTCCGCGCCGATGCAACCACGCTGCAACTCGGCGACCGCGTCACCATCACCGCGGAGTTCAAGAACTTCTCCGAAGAAACCTCCGGCGTCATCTATCCGCCCTGGATCGACCCCTTCCACGCGATCTCCATCCAAGGCGACCACCTCGAACGCCGAGAAGGTGCCAGCTATTTCTTCGTGATCGAAGAAGACAGTTTCCGCCGCCTCGAACCCGGCGAGTCTTACACCGTGTCACAAACATTCGAGTTGGTCATCGAACCGATGCTCGCCGACAGATGGTGGCCCGCCTTCGAAAACAAAACGTTTGACATGCTCTGCCTCAAACGCCTCGAAGACGGCGGGGGCTGGGTGATCGCCCGTTACGTCGAGGGGCAACCCACAACGCTGCATATCGCTGCGGTCCATAGGCCGATCGACTACCGCATTTTTGTCGATGAGTTCAACATCCAGGACTACGACTACAAAGACATGATCACCGCCCCGGTGGTGATTCAATGCATCCCGAGCAAGCCTACAGCGGCTAAAGGTCAGTAGGCTGAAGAGAAAAGAAGAGAAGAGGAAGAGAAAAAGGGACAGTCCCGAACGCCACCAACTTAAGCTGCAACCTTCGTGATACCAAGTGCTTGTCGTAGTTCGGCGGGTGGCAGGGGCAGGCGGCTTGGGGATGCCCCGGAACGGGTTGTGTGAGAGATAGCCTAAGCCTGGTCGTTCCGGGGCATCGCGGACTCTGCCCCGGCCACCCGACGGTTTTTATTGGGCCTCAAGCCGCCTAGGCGGTAGGCTATAGCGGTCCGGGAGCCGCTCGACTGTGCTGGCTGCCGCGGATAAGCGGAGGCGAGTGATGAAACGAAGACGACATACGATCTCAAAACTATTTGGAACCGTGCTGCTCACCGCGGCACTGCCTTGCATTGCCCAGCAAGCCGGCGATGACTTCCGGGTGCTGCCTTATCTTCAGATGCCCAGCAGCACGGGCATGGCCGTCAACTGGTTCACGGAAACCGATGCGGCGGGGACGATCACGCTCACCGGCGGGGACTTGGCGGCACCACTGATCATCAACTCAACGCCCAATGCGATCGCGGTGCTCCAAGGCTACGACACGCGCGAGCGAAACAACGCGACGACCAACGGCTACCGCCTGTTTGAAGATGGCAACTACAAGCACCAGGCGATCCTCACCGGCCTAACCGCGAACACCACCTACAACTAC
>JARFRI010000216.1 GCA_029287335.1 Phycisphaera sp.
ATGTAGGCCTGCGGCAGGATCAGGACATCGTGGTGGATTGCACGGGATCGGCGAGTGGTCTGGTTACGGCGATGGCGATGCTTCGGCCGCGCGGGACGCTGGTGCTGAAGACAACGGTGTCGCCGGGCGGATTGGATGCGGCGGGGGTGGACCTGTCGCCGATCGTGATCAACGAGTTGAATGTGCTGGGCAGCCGATGCGGGCCTTTCGCGGAAGCTCTGGATTGGCTGTCGCGTGAGGCGGTGGATGTGGTGAGTCTGATCAGTCGGCGGATGAAGCTTGGCGATGGCCCGGCGGTGTTGGAGGCAGCGGGCAAGGCGGGGGTGATCAAGGTGTTGTTGGAGCCTTGACTTCTTGAGCAGGTTTGTCGCCTGGGGTGTTCGCGCTGACCTGCCCGCCGAAGATGAGGCCAGCAACAAGGATGGCGATGGCGATGCGGTAGTAGCCGAAGATCTCCATCCCGTGTTTCTTAAGGTAAGCGACCATCCACTTCACCGCGAGTACTGCGGAGAGCCAGGCGGCGATCGAGCCGACGAGCATCGGCAGCCAGCCGTATTGCTTGGCCATCGCCAGGACCATCATCATCTCTTGTTCTTGCCCATCGACGGTGACGGTCGCGGTATCCAGTATGGCTTTGTATGCCGTTGCGGCGCAAAGCGTGATCACGCCGAGCAGGAACGAGAACTCGACCGCTGCGGCGATGTGCAGCCCCACGATGACCCCTCCGACGATCGTGACCAGCGAGCGCGAGGTGCCCGGCATCATCGCGATGCACTGGATGAGCCCAATGATAAAAGCCATGCGCCAGGTCATGGCGTCGATGTCTTTGCCCACATGCTCGTCGCCGGATTTTCGTTTTTTCCAGTAGCCGACCGCGATGATCGCGATGCCACCGACCCCCCATGCGATGACGATCGTCCAGGCATTGAACAGGTGCTCTTCAATCTTCTCATCGAATAGCAGGCCGATGACCGCCGCCGGAAAGAACGCGACGACTAGGTTGATGAATAGTCGCAGGCCATCGGCGTCGCCCTTGCCGATGCCGATGGGCCCCAGCATGCCGACGACGCCTTGCTTGACCCGTTGCCAGTACAGCCCGAGTACCGCGACGATCGCCCCGGCCTGGATACAGATCGCGTAGGCGTTGGCCGTGGCCCAAGCCTCGGCGTTCTCGGTGCCGATGCCCAACAGGTTCTGCACGACCAGCAGGTGCCCGGTCGAGCTGACGGGCAGGTACTCGGTTAGACCTTCAACAATGCCCAGTATGATCGCTTCCCACCAACTCATCGTGCGTCTCGCTTGGGTCAGGGTCTTTTCTCGAACGGCGCGGTGCCGCCGCCGGCGATGGTGCCAAGCGTACGAGGTTGCTATCGGTAAACTGGCGTGATGATCAGGAATAGCGGTTTTTGGTTCGGATAACTTGCTTTTTAGCGAGCAGAGGCAATAATATCCATTGATCCGGATAAATGGATTTACAAGGTGCCGCTATGAACCAATTTCTAAAACTACTCCAAGAGCGTGTCGTCTTCTTTGACGGCGCGATGGGAACGTCCATCCACGACCTGGAGTTGGACTTGGAGAAGGACTATCTCGGGCTCGAGAACTGCACGGAAGTGCTGGTGCTCACTCGGCCCGACGCGATCCGGGGGATCCACGAGACCTACCTCGCCGCGGGTGCGGACGCGGTGGAGACGGATACGTTCGGAGCGATGCCGCATGTGCTGTGCGAGTTCGACTTGCAAGACCGCTGCCGGGAGATCAATGTCAAGGCCTGTCAATTGGCGCGCGAGGCTTGCGACAAGTACGCGACGCCGGAGAATCCGCGCTTTGTGATCGGCTCGATCGGGCCGGGTACCAAACTGATCACCCTTGGCAACATCGACTGGGCGACGATGTTCGAGTCGTACAAGGAGCAGGCCAAGGGTCTGATCGAAGGCGGCTGCGACTTGTTCCTGCTGGAGACCTGCCAGGACATCTTGCAGATCAAGTGCGCGGTCAACGCGATCCTCTCGGCGATGGATGAGATGGGTATCAAGCCCGCGCTCAAGCCTGAGGACGACGGCCTACCGATTATGGTGCAGGTCACCATCGAGAACACCGGCACGATGCTGGCCGGCACGGAAATCGCCGCCGCAGCGCACGCGCTGAAGGACTATCCGATTGTCTCGCTGGGGATGAACTGCGCGACCGGGCCCGAGGACATGGCCGACCACATCAAGTTCCTCGCCAAGCACTGGCCCAAGCACATCTCGATCCTGCCTAACGCGGGGTTACCAAGCCTTGTTGCGGGGCAGACGGTATACCCGCTTCAGCCCAAGCCTTTCGGCGAGACGATGGAGAAATTCGTCGATCGCTTTGGCCTGTCGATCGTCGGTGGGTGCTGCGGAACGACGCCCGGACACATCCGTCAAGTGCGTGAGCGCATCGGCGAGCGATTGTCGAAGAAACAAGACAAAAAGCCGATGATCCCGTCGGTCACGTCGTTGTACAGCCCGGTTGATTATCGACAGGACAACTCGCTGTTGAACATTGGCGAGCGGTGTAACTCATCGGGTTCGCGGAAGTTCAAACGGCTGCTCGAAGAAGAAAACTGGGACGAGATTGTGTCACTGGGCAGAGACCAGATGCGCGAGGGCTCGCACGTCCTGGATGTCAACGTGGACTATGCCGGGCGGGACAACGTGAAAGATATGCACGAGGTCGTGACTCGGCTGGTGCGACAGGTCGATGCGCCGCTGATGCTCGACTCGACCCAGGTCGCGACGATCGAAGCAGGCTTGCAGGCTGCGGGCGGCAAGTGCCTGATCAACTCGGGCAACCTCGAGGACGGCGAAGAAAAGTTCGCGGTGATGTGCAACCTCGCCAAGCAATACAGCGCCGGCCTGGTGCTGGGCACGATCGACGAAGACCCCGAAGAAGCCATGGCCCGTACGGCCGAGCGCAAGATCTCAATTGCGCGACGGATGCGCGATCTGGCGGTCAATAAGTATGGGCTGCATGAAGAAGACCTGATGTTCGACCCGCTGGTCCTGCCGATCTCGACGGGGATGGATAAGGACCGTCGTTCGGGCCTGGAGACGATCGAGGGCGTGCGTTTAATCGCGACCGAGTTTCCGAAGTGTCAGACGACAGTGGGCCTGAGCAATATCAGCTTCGGCCTTAAGCCCGCGGCGCGGCAGGTGCTTAACTCGGTGTTTCTCTACGAACTCACCGAGGCGGGCCTAACCAGCGCGATCGTCCACGTCAGCAAAATCCTGCCTAAAAACAAGATCCCCGATGAGCAGTGGGACGCGGCATTGGACCTGGTCTATAACCGCTGGCTTGAAGAGGGCAGCGAAGTCGAGTTGCCCGATGGCAACAAGACGCGTGACCCGCTGCAGATCTTTATCAGCCTGTTCAGCGATGACGCGGAGGTGCAATCGACCAAGGTGGTCATGGCCGACCTGCCGTTGGAAGAGCGCCTGCAGAAGCACATTATCGATGGCGAGAAGAAGGCGCTGGGCGAGACGCTTGATGAAGCGATGAAGACGTATCCGCCTTTGGAAATTATTAATGAGCACCTGCTCGCTGGGATGAAAGTCGTGGGCGAGCTGTTTGGCAGCGGTCAGATGCAGTTGCCGTTCGTCTTGCAATCTGCTGAAGTGATGAAGATGGCGGTCGCGCATCTCGAGCCGCACATGGAAAAAGTCGCGGGCCAGACCAAAGGCTCGATCGTCCTCGCCACCGTGCGCGGCGATGTTCACGACATCGGCAAGAACCTCGTCGATATTATCCTGACCAACAACGGCTACACCGTCCACAACATCGGCATCAAACAGCCGGTCAGCGCGATCCTCAAGTCGCTCGAAGAGACCAAGGCCGACGCGATCGGCATGTCCGGCCTGCTCGTCAAGTCCGTCAACGTGATGGAAGAAAACCTGAACGAGCTCAACGTAAAGGGCGTGAAGGTGCCCGTGCTGCTGGGTGGCGCGGCGCTGGCCAAGCCTTATTGCGAAGGGCATCTGCGCGGGATCTACGAGGGCCATGTGTATCACGGCAAGGATGCGTTTGAGGGCCTGCGGATCATGGACATGATCGCGGGCAAGAAGGAAGACGAACTGAACGCGGAGATCGACGCGCGAGCGGTGGTGCGTGCGGATAAAGAACAAAAGATCGAGGCGCTTAAGGCCAAGGCCAAGGCCACCGCCTCGGCCGGTTCGAATGTGCCGCAGGGCCCGGCCGGTCCGGATGGTGGGGCGGTTGCGGTGGCCGAGCCGCCGAAGGTACCGACGGGGCGATCGGCGTCGGTGCTTGACGATGTCGAGATCCCCGAGCCGCCGTTCTGGGGCGACCGCGTCGTGGAGGGTATCGACCTGCGACAGGTCTACGCGTTCATCAATACGAGCGCGCTTTATAAAACGCAGTGGCAGTTTGTGCGCGGCGACCTGGATAGTAAGACCTACAACGATCAGCTTGAGCACGACGTCAAGCCGATTTTTGAGCGTTACAAGCAGCAGATGCTTGATGAGGATGTGCTGCACCCGAAGGTCACCTACGGTTACTTCCCGTGCAACAGTGATCCGAATAACCCCGAAGACCTGATCGTCTACGACCCCATCGACCAAGATAAAGAGATCGAGCGGTTCACCTTCCCGCGTCAGACCCGCCAGAAGGGGCTGTGCATCAGCGACTTCTTCCTGCCGGCCGATCGCGGACAGAAAGATGTCCTGCCGGTGCAATGCGTGACGGTGGGCAATAAGGTGAGCGAGGTCGCGGGCGAGCTGTTCAAAGCGAACAACTACAAGGAATACCTCTACACCCACGGCATGGGTGTTGAGTGTGCCGAGGCCTTGGCCGAGATGTGGCACAAACGCATCCGCCAGGAAATGGGCATCGCGACCGACGATGCGTCCAAGGTCACCCAGCTCTTTACCCAGAAATACCGCGGCAGCCGATATAGCTTCGGCTACCCCGCCTGCCCGGACATGTCCGATCAGGACAAACTCTGGCGTCTGATCGACCCGACCCGCATCGGCTGCATCCTGACCGAAAACTGGCAGATCGACCCCGAGCAGTCCACCAGTTGCATCATCTGCCACCACCCCCAGGCGAAGTATTTCAACACCTGATGTTGATACGTGATTGGCTGGTGGAAGCGTCGGCGATTTGCCGATACAATTCTTAACCCTCCTTGGGGTGTTAGCTCAGTTGGGAGAGCGGCTGCTTTGCAAGCAGCAGGTCATCGGTTCGAGCCCGATACACTCCACTTTTAAAGCCGTACGGTAGGTTGCGACAGCATCCGAATCCGTGCGGCTTTTTCTTGCGCGACAAGTTGTCCCTATGAGAGGGTAATCGTGTGTGTTGTACAATCGTCACTTGTTGCGCTACTTAGCACGAATAAGAAAGAACATCATGAACTTCAAGTGGTCTACCCAACTTTTACTTCTTGCTTTGCTGTTGTTTGTCTCGGGCTTTACCTGGGCACAAGGCACCAAGCCCAACGTCGTCATTATCTACGCCGACGACATCGGCTACGGCGACCTGGGCTGCTACGGCGGCGAGATCCCGACGCCCAATGTCGATGCGTTGGCAACGAAGGGCCTCAAGTTCACCAACGGCTACTGCCCCTCGGCGACGTGTACGCCAAGCCGATTCGCAATGCTCACCGGCCAGTACGCCTTCCGCCAGAAAGGCACCGGTATCGCGCGGGGCGACGCGGCCATGATCATCAAGCCCGGCACCACGACCCTCGCATCCATCATGAAAGACGCGGGGTACACCACCGGGGTCGTCGGCAAGTGGCACCTGGGCCTGGGCGCTGGCGGCAAGGACCTGGACTGGAACACCGACATCAAGCCGACACCCAATGACATTGGCTTTGACTACTCGTACATCATGGCCGCGACGGGCGACCGCGTGCCCTGCGTGTACATCAAGAATCGCAACGTCGTGAACCTAGACCCCAATGATCCGATCCAAGTCAACTATGGCGGCAAGAACTTCCCCGGCGAACTCGATGGCAAGGCCGACCGCGACAAACTCACCATGGACTGGTCTCACGGCCACAACCAAGCCGTCGTCAATGGCATCGGACGCATCGGCTACATGACCGGTGGTAAGGCGGCGCTGTGGAACGATATCGACATGGCCGACGACTTCACCAAGGAAGCGGTCGGCTTTATCGAGGCCAACAAAGACAAGCCCTTCTTCCTGTACTTTGCCCTGCACGACAACCACGTGCCCCGCGTGCCGCACCCGCGCTTCGTCGGTAAGTCCGGCCAGGGACCGCGCGGTGATGCCGTCGTCCAGTTCGACTGGTGTGCTGGCGAGATCATCAAGACGCTCGATAAGCTGGGCCTCTCGAAGAACACC
>JARFRI010000233.1 GCA_029287335.1 Phycisphaera sp.
TTTTCGGCATCAGCGACGCAAACAACTCGGGCTTAACAACCGGCCGTTGAAGGTGCAGCGGGCTATATAAATCCTGAATAAACGACACGGGCCGACCACTGGCCAGGGTTAATACAACGCCGTCCCAGTCGCTGTCGGTCGTGTTCTCCACGACGGCCCAACCCTGCAAGCTCGCGGTGCCATCGTCATCAACGCCCAGCCGGTAGCTTGTTTTCCAGACGGGGGCTTCAACTAGGTAGCGCAGCCGCACCGCTTGATCGATGTCTCCGCCCAACCGGATATCCACAGGTCGCGCGTCCTGATTGCGTGCCCCGGCGAGGGTCATCAGCGCCTTGTTGAGTTCTTCGGACAACTGCTCGTTGGCCAGCTCCAATTGCTGGACCTGGCGCAGCGACACCTGACGCATGCCCGCATCGGTCACCAAGGTGATCACGTGGTCGGGTACGGCGACGCCCTCGCCATGTGTCACCACGCTGATCTGGGAAGACACGTCCAGAATACGCCCAGAGATTGGCCCGGGGGCATGGGCGGTGATCACTTCGCCGCGCAGTTGTATCAAGATGGCGGGCAGGCTGGTGTCGCCGGAGACATCGATGCCGAACTTGCCCAGGCGTTCGCTTAAGGGTTCGGCCGTGTCAAAGCTGACCGTCGCGGTATCGGCCCCGTAGACCTCCAAGCTCTTGAGGATGTCGTTGATCTGGTCTTCCCGGAATCGCAGCTGCAATTCACCGGCCTCGGGCACGGGTCCGGTGTGCTCGAAAAAGCCTACGCCCGAGCTGTATAAGGTCAACTGTTTGAGCGGCACGTTGACGCCAGCGGCCTTGCCCTGAGCGACTTGTTCGACGGCGTTGTTAGGGTCCTGCGCTGGCACTTGCGCGAAGGCCGTTCTGGAAACGGCCAGCAACACACAGGCGGCGAGCAACGATCGCGTGGATCGTTTCAGGTTGATGGTCGTGGTCCATTTCATGGGGTCTTCCTTTATTCTCTATTCAGCTCGAAAGCTCAAAAACGCGAACGCCTGTACCTGAGCGATATTGGACGCATCAGCCGGGTAAAAGTTCACGCGATTGCTCTCGGCCGGGCCCGAAGGGTTGATGACTGCGGCAACCCCAGCGGAAGACCGTCACGCCCTTGAGCCCAAGTTCCCAGGCGTCGGTGATCACGCGCTTGACTTCTTCGGCCGTTGTCCGCTCCGGTAGGTTGACTGTCTTTGAAACCGACTGGTCGGTGTTCTGCTGAAACGCGGCTTGTATCCTAAGGTGCTGCTGGGCGGAGATCTGCGTCGCGGTTCGGAACAGGCGTGCTTCGCTGTCACGCAACCCGGGCGCGTCGGCGAGCGTGCCCGTCTGCCGAGCATGTTCAAGCAGCGCGCCGAGGTCGTGCCCGGTCTCATCGGCGAAGTGTCGCAGTGCGCGGCAGTCTCGACCTATGGGTTGGCATGAGGTCGCGCTTGGCTGGGAAAAGTTAAAGAAGGGCTCGATCCCGGGGTTCACGCTTGCGATCCGGCTGAGGGTGCCGGTCGGTGCGATCGAGGTGCAGGTCGCGTTTCGGAGATGGACACCGGTTCGGGCAAACACGCTCTGATCCCAAGCGGGAAAGGCCCCGCGCTGATCGGCCAGTTCCTCAGAGGCGTTGTGGGCGGTGTGGTTGATGAAGGCCATAACCTGTGCCGCGATCTGTTCGGCCATGGGCGAGTCGTAGGCGATGCGCATGCGGACGAGCATGTCCGCGAAGCCCATCACCCCCAAGCCGATCTTGCGGGTACGTCGTGTTGCTTTGGCAACACGCTCGTCGGGCCAGCGGGTCGCATCGATCACGTTGTCCAGAAAGCGAACCGCCAGGCGTGTCGTTCGCGCGAGCCTTCGCCAGTCGATGCCGGAGCCGCCCGACGATTCGTCGCGCAGCATGTTCGATAGATTGATCGACCCGAGGGTGCAGGATTCGAACGGCAGCAGCGGCGCTTCGCCACAGGGGTTGGTGGCGTGGATCGGGCCCAGCCCGGGGACGGGGTTTGCGCGCTCGACAGCGTCCAGAAACACTGCGCCGGGGTCGCCCGATGCCCAAGCGGCCTCCGCGATCGCAGTCAACAGGTCATTGGCCCAGATGCGCGTGGTCGGCCGATGCGTCTTGGGATCGCGAAGCGCAAAACGCTTACCGTGCTTCGCACAATCCATGAACCGATCCGTTAGGCCGACCGAGAGATTGAAATGAGGGAGCGATCTGCCGTCACGCTTGCTGGCGATGAACGCATGGATGGACGGGTGATCAACACGCAGCACCCCCATGTTGGCGCCACGTCTGGGGGATAAAGAGGTGTTGTGCCGTGTCGCCTCATCGATGCGGAGAAGCAGTTGATTCAGTTGTTCGGTTGCGCTTGGCCCACCGGGCCAGTCACCCAACGACAAAAATGAAAACCCTGTCCCCGCACCGGCCTGTTGCAGCTGCGTCATCAAACGCAACGTATCGTCGTCACGATCAGGCTCGCCGGTTACAGGCAGCACAAAGCAGCCGCTTAACACGCCAACCGTTGTCCCCGCATTCAGGAGGGTCGGCGAGTTGGGCAGGAAGTCCATCGCTGATAGCATCCGCTCAAACGACTCGGCCAGACATCGGACCTCGACGGCTTCGGCATGGTAGGACTCGGCGTTCGCGATGGCGACGGCCACCCGGTGAAACGCTTCATGAAGCGTTTCAGCGTTGCGACTTCGATCCGGTCCCATCCAATCACGCGCCATTCGATCATCGATCGATACGCTCGACGGCTTGCGTGTGGCGGGTTGCAGCTGAAATTCACCTTGATTGCGCATGATGTTGGTCTCGGTCGAAGTAATGCAACCACAAGCCGTTGCTGCCATATCCCGTGAAGGGCGATAGCATCGGTTTGGTCCAGGGCGAATGAGCGCTCAATTCGCTTCGAACACAATCTTGAGATGGACGCGGTACTCTTGGATTTCGCCGCTGGTCACGATCACCTTGTGGTCTTTGATCCAGGCGCTCTTAACGACGCCCTGCTCTTGCTCCGCGCGCTTCACGCCTGCCGCGACCGCATGTTCAAAACTGTCGTGTGAAGAAGCGCTGATCTCCATAATGGCCGCTACCGATGTATTGGTTGCCTGTTCAATCGCTGTTTGCATGGCGGTCTCCTTGTGTCATTCGCCCAGTGAAGTCCCAGTGGTGATCCCCCCGTTATGAAGACGGCGGGCAACACTTACGATGTTTGATGATGTGGGTCTCATCACGGTTTGGGCCACATGTCGCGCAACTCCTCGGGCAGCGTGTGGCGGATATCGCTGATCTCCCCTTCGCTGATCCGGTGGCTGAGCATCTTGAAGACACAGCCCACCGCAACCGCAGGGTCCAGGTCGGCGACCTTCAGAGTGTGTTCACGGATCGTGTCATAGAAGGCCTGCCGCGTCCGGTGGTGGGTCGGCGTTTTGGCGGGAACCCAGCCTTCGTAGTAGAAGCCGCGGATGATCATTGGCAACTCAGAGGCAAGGTCCGCCGCTTCATCGGGCGACAGGCGGTCGCGCAGCGCGTGTAAAACGACACGCAGCACCGAGTAGGCCTGCGCTTGGCTATCCAGGCCGGCAAGCATCTCCAGTTCCCCCAGCCAGTCATGTGTTCGGTGCAGGGATTCGTCGAAGGCTGGTACATGGGACTGTGTTTTCATCGGTCGGCTCCTAGTTCTGTTGCAAGACTAGACCCACTCGTTTCTGTTGATGGGCGACATTGTTTCGACACACTTCAGCGACGACGGCGGAGAACAAAACAAGCGTCCATCGCCAGCGCGGTCATGGTGGAGGGTTCGGGGATCGAGATGGTGTCAACGACGATCTGGTCGATGATCGTGCCTTGAGGGACATTGACGACGATCTGCTCCCAGTCCGGATTGGGGATCATCGTGATGTCCCAGTAGGCGTGGTTGGCATCGACGAAAACAGGTGGATCAGATGCGAACAAGCCGTGGTCGGTGGTCGTCGCGCCGCCGCCGCCATGATATAGGTCGAAACTGTAGCCCTGTGCGTGGGGCACATCCGGGGCCGGTCCTGTGTAAGTCAGTTGGACGCGGACATACTTCAGTGGCAGTTCATCGACCCAGTTGATGGTGTTGATGCCGAAGGATCCGCCGCTTGGCTTGGTGATACCGCCATCGCCATCCGCCACATCCCAGACCCAGCCGGGGCCGTCGTAGTCGATGTGGGTCGAGAATTGGTCGTAGAGGAATTCGCTATTGACTGGCCCCCCACCGCTTTCGCTGTCGGGGTTGGAAAGGTCGCCAGAACTACCAAAGGCCCACTCGGCGTGGTAGGACAGGGGCCGACCCGCCCACGACGGTGGCGCGAAGTTGTCAGCATAGGCGGATACGCAGATTAGGATGGTGGCAAGTAACGTAATGGGCTCTAGCATCGGGGCCTCCGTTTCGATTGGGATGGGTTGACGCGATATAGATCAAGGTGCGTTTTTCGTTGGATCGTTTGTGCGAGGTGTCTTTGTTACTCTCTTAAACTTCATCCATTCGACTTTCAATGCAAGCGGTACGCATCGAACCCGCTTGTCTGCCAGCACACACAGTAGACCGCCGATTACTGTGGCTGACCATCGGGCAAACCTGTGTCGTGCTATCAGCCATCGCCTGACCCTGATGGGCATCGTTTGCTGGCGGCTCTTTCTCAACTACTTGAAGATGTCGAGGAACCGATCCTCGTAGCGCTCAAAAAGATCTAGCCGGTCTAGCTCCGCCTTCAATTCATAGGCTTTGGTGCCATCGTTCTGCGCCTGCTCAAAGAGCCATTCGATTTTTTGTGCGTCTTCGGCCGTGGGTTCATTTGGGTGCTGGTCCAAATCGTCGGCCGAGACCTGCTCCTTCCCGTCGGTCGATTCGGGTTGCTGACCCAGGTTCTCGATCAGTTCGTCGATACGCTCTTCGACGCGTCGGCATTGTTCGCGCAGCTCATCGAGATCAACCGTAATCCCCGCGATCGTTGAGAACACCTCCAGCACCGCCAATGACGCCTTAGGAAATGGGAGCAGCGGCAGCGCACCCGGCATCTCACCGAGCAGGCAGGCCCCACGTATCCCATGTTCCGCGGCGACGCCCGCCAGCACGCCGTTGAGCCCGCCGATCGTCCCGTCATCAAACAGATTCAGATTCAGATTCCGCAATTCATCCACCCCCTCGGCATCCGTCGCTGCACCAAACACGCGCGCGTCGTCTTTCAGTTCCATCGATGTGCCCATCGCCGCAAACGTGAAAACCCGCTGGACACCCAACTCGATCACGCGCTCCATCAACCGGTGGCAGAACGCGTACTTGCCGATCGCCGGCTGCGCCTCCCCGATGAACAGCACCAGGTCCCGCTGACCTTCGGGGTCCTGCCAATAGAACAACCGGCTGCGTGGAAGACGCCCGGCCCGGATCAGCCCCTTTTCGACCTGCACGTGGTCTACCTCAAACAATTCGTGCGGCACGAACTCGGCCAACAGATTCATCCCGAG
>JARFRI010000303.1 GCA_029287335.1 Phycisphaera sp.
GTGTTTATCCGTGGCCAAAACCGTCTTATGCTGTGTGCATCAAGCGGAGCTGATTCTTGCCCACCATCGCCCACATCTCGGATTTGCATCTGCAGTCGGGTTCCCCCGCGCGTCAGGCGCAGGTCGAGCCGATCTTAAAAAAGATCAACGCGATGAAGCCCGACCTCGTCGTCATCAGTGGCGATGTGACAGATGACGGGTGGGACAGCGATGAAGAATTGAGTTGGGCTCGGAGATGGCTTGACGAGCGTATCGGAAGCGATTGGTTCGCGATCCCGGGGAATCATGATGTGGGTAATTTCGTTAGTTTGCCTGAAGGTCAAATTACAACCGAGAGAGTCGACCGTTGGGCAAGATGGTTTGATCAAACACCAGCTCGACGATTCGACAATCCATCACAACCATCGACTCCACCAAGTGCAGGCTGGTACATCATTGGACTCAACAGCATGCTGCTTGGATCTGGCTTGAAACGAGAGAGACAACTGCTGAATGAGCGATACGGAGAAGTAAGCTGGACAAACAGGGAGTCTTTCCATACTGCCGTCTTTATACACAGCCCAATCTTCATCAAGAATCCTTCTGAAAAAACAGCAAAAGAGGCTGAGTATTGGCTTGGCCCAACGCGGGAGCGCAAGAGCTTCCCGTTAGTTGGTATCAATCTCCTCGGCTCCGGCCATGTCCATCAAACGCGCCTGACCGAAGTCGATGGCGTCACGATCGCCTGGGCTCCGCCCGCATCCGGCACGTGGGTTCATGCCCCGGGTCTGCCCAACCCGCCGATGCCAGAACAAACGGGGTTTTTCATGCACACGCTTCATGATGACGGGCGTGTCGATTCTGAGTTGATCGAGTGTGCGCCGATGCTCAAGTTGTATGAGCACAATCCCTGGCCGTGAGTTCTTGATGATTCGTATGGGGCGCTTCGCGTCGCACGCGACACGGTGTAGGATGCAACCAATGCGAAAGCTCTTTCCGCTACTGATTTGTTGTTTGTTGCTGACCGCTTGTGGGAAAACCACCCAGCAAACCCTGGTCACGCAGTCGGCCCCGGCCTACTCGCTTCGCGACGAAAACCAACTCCCAAAAACGCTGCGCATCCCGCTGGTACGGGATAAGGGTTATCTGTTTGTGAACGCGACGGTCAACGGCAAGCGAGCCGGGGCCATGCTCTTTGATACCGGCAGCACGCTGAACATCATCGATCGCGGCCTCATCGCTCGGCTTAGCCTGCCACAAACCGGCCAGGGCAGGACCGTCGGCATCGCGGGCACCGAGACATTCACCCACCACGCGGTCGATTCACTGGCGATCGGTGAACTGGACCTTGGCGTCGAGCGTGCCGGGGCGCTGAGCATGCAGAAGCTCATGCGCGGCATGCAGCGCAGCCCGGCGGGGCTCATCGGCTCAATCTCGCTGCTGCCCCACCCCTTCACCATCGACTACAAAAACAGTGAACTGATCGTCTACAACCGCAAGACATTTGTCCCGCCCAAGAAAGCTGAAAAAGTCGCGCTGACGTTCTATGGCCGACTGCCCGCGGTCATCGCAACCCTCGCCAACGGCCAGGACGTGATCCTCATCCTCGACACCGGCGCGGACAACACCGTCTCGCTGCCCATCGAACTCTCAACCCTGCCCGGCGTGCTCGCCACCGGCTCCACCGGCTCGGGCAGCGCGCGAGGCGTCGGCGGCGATATCCAGACCCTGCAGGGCTGGCTCAAAGAACTCAAGGTGTTCGGCTTCAGGCTCGCTGGGGTGCCCGTGACCTTCGAGCCAAAGACGCGCGAGCCTAGACGCAAAGACCTGCCCGTCGGCCGCATCGGCGGGCAACTGTTGAAAGACTTCCGCCTGACCTTTGATGCAAGGTACAGCGCCGTGTGGGTCGAGTTTATCGGGGCGGAGAATCAATAAGACGTTTAGCGGGCAACGCGCAGCGTCCCTTGCGAAGCATCTAAGACTAAGACCGATCGATCACTGCGTTTCGGTGAAGATCTGATCTTTCGCGACGTCGAGCAACGCCGCCAACTGTTTGCGGACGGTGGCTTCGTCGATGTCGGCGTTGTTGGCCTTGATGTCGGCCAAGGCTTTGCGGACCACGTCTTCGTCGCCGGGCTCTTCGAAGTCGGCCAGGACGACGGTCTTGGCATACTCAGCGGCCTCGTCGCCAGCGAGCCCAAACTTCTCGGCCAACCACAGGCCCAGCAGCTTGTTGCGGCGGTTATTGACTTTGAACTTCAGCTCACCGTCTTGGTGTAACTTGGCTTCCATTCCCTTGCGGCGGTCGTCGATGCCTGACATAGCGTTGCTCCTGCGATTAGCGTGTCGTGACTGCTCTCATTGTATCCCCATGGGCATCGATGCGCCTCGCTGGCGGGGTCTGGTTTTGCGGTATCGATGGGTTGCGGCGTATCATTCACGGGTGATCCGATTGAAGAAACAACGTGCTGGGGTATACGGGCTCATGTCGGTGCTGGTGTTGCTGCTGGTTTGGCCTGTTCAGGGTCAGCCGACGCATGAGCTGGACGACAGCGGTTCGTTCGTGCAGTTGGCCGAGCCGGACCCTTCGACGCCCGAGGGGCAGATCCAGTTGATCCGCCGCAAGCTGGTTGAAGGCGACGCGAGCAAGGCCGAGGACGAGGCGGAGGAGTGGATCGAGGCGAACCCAGGCAGCAACCTGCTGGTCCAGGCGTACCTGCTCAAGGCCGACGCCACCGCAGCTCAGGGCGACTACTACCGCTCGCTGGAAGACTACGAGTTGGTGATCCTGCTGTACCCGGGGACGGAGCAGTTCCGCACCGCGATCGAGCGTGAATATGACATCGCCAAGCTGTTCGTCGGTGGACTGAAACGCAAGGGCCGATGGATCGGCTTCCGCATCTTCGCCGCGGACGATACGGGCGTCGAGCTGTTGATCCGCGTGCAGGAGCGCTTGCCCGGCAGCGCGCTGGGCGAGCGGGCCAGCATTGACATCGGCGACTACTACTTCGACAAGGGCGACATGGAGATGGCGTCGGAGGCCTACGACCTGTTCCTGCTGAACTACCCCAACAGCCGACAGCGCGAGTGGGCGATGCTCCGGCTGATCCAGGCGTCGCTGGCCAAATACAAGGGCCCGGAGTTTGACCCGTCGGGACTGACCGACGCGGCCCAACGCCTGCGCGAATATCAGCGGGACTACCCCGCCGCAGCGGAGAAAATCGGGGCCGACGCGCTGATGGTCCGGATCAACGAGTCGCTGGCCAAGAAGAAGCTGGTCACCGCGCAGTGGTACGACAAGCGTGGCCTGCCACGCGGCGCGATCACGATGTACCGCAACGTCGTCACGGACTACCCCGGCTCAGCGGCGGCGCTCGA
>JARFRI010000187.1 GCA_029287335.1 Phycisphaera sp.
GTGTAAACGTCGGCCCAAAACCGTGGCGCCCGGCGGGGGGTCCGACGGTCGGGCTAAAAACGTAGCGCCTTGTCCGGTTCTTGGATTTTGAGGGTAATGCAGCAGGTTTTTCCTGCTTCATGCCCCCAGCCAAGGACGTAATCAAGGTGTATACACAGATGAAGTTTTGGACCCAAGTACGGCAGTACGTCCTGGTCGATGGCCACAGCAAACGCCAGGCGTGCCGCGAGTTCAGCATCCATTGGGATACGCTCAAGAAGATCCTGGAGCACGCCCAACCGCCGGGATACCGGCACAGCAAGCCCAAGTCGGCGAAGAAGATCGAGCGGTTCCTGCCGGTCCTGCACCAGTGGCTCGAAGTCGACCGCCAGGCTCCACGCAAGCAGCGGCACACGGCCCAGCGGTGCTACGACCGGCTGGTCAAGGAGCACCACTTCGACGGCAAGCTGACGATCGTCAAGGACGCGGTGCGGGCCTGGCGGAAGGTTCACGCTCAGACCTATGTCCCGTTGTCGCACCCGCCCGGCGAAGCGCAGGTGGACTTCGGCGAGTCATCGTTTTATCTCAACGGCGTCTTGACCAAGGCGGCGTGCTTCGAGATCAGCCTTCCGCATTCGGACGCGGTGTACCTTCGGGCGTATCCGCGTGAGTGCACCGAGTCATTCCAGGACGGGCATGTCCGCGCGTTCGCGTTCTTCGGCGGGGTGCCCACGCGGATCAGCTACGACAACAGCCGTATCGCGGTGAAGAAGTTCGTCACTTCCGGGGGGCCTCGCAAGCGGGAACTGACCGATGGGTTCTTGCGTCTTCAGAGCCACTACCTGTTCGAGGAGCACTTCTGCCTTGTCCGCAAGGCCAATGAGAAGGGGCACATCGAGAATAACGTGGGCTACACCCGTCGCAACTTCATGGTGCCGCTCCCGTCGGTGCGCAGCTTCGAAGAACTCAACGACTACCTCGAACAGTGTTGTGTTGAAGACCTGCAACGCAGCGTGCGTGGCAAGGACGGCACCAAGGCCCAGCGGCTCGAAGCGGATCGCGCCGCCTTCCGTCCCCGCCCGGCGGAGGCATTCGAGGCGTGCAAAGTCGAGGTTCGTCAGGCCAACACGCTGAGCCTGGTCCGGTTCGACCGCAACGATTACTCGGTACCGGTGCAGTGGGCCCACCACAAGCTGACGGTCATCGGCGACTGCCGGCATGTGCAGGTGATGTGCAAGGACGAGGTCGTCGCCCGGCACCCGCGGGACTGGGGCCGTGAGCAGGTGCGTTACGACCCGATTCACTACCTGGCGTTGCTCGAACGGCGGCCCGGGGCCTTCGATGTCGCCCGGCCGCTGGCGCAATGGGATCTGCCGCTGTGCCTAGGCATCCTGCGTCGCAAGCTCGAATCAGACTGGCCTGCGGATGGGAGCAAGCATCGCCCCAAGGGATACATCAACGGCACCACGCAGTTCATCCAGGTGCTGAGGCTGTTGGAAGACGCACCGCTGAGCGACCTCAAAGCCGCCGTACAAAAAGCGTTGGAGTTGGGGGCGATCACGCCCGATGCGGTGAAGGTCATCCTTGAAGGCCAGCGTGAACAGCCCCTGGCGATGTTCAACCTCGCGGGTCGGCCGCACCTGAGTCACGTTTATGTTGCGCCGCCGGACTTGGATGCGTACAGCACGCTGCTTCAATCTAGAGGAGGTGCGGCATGAGTTCAGATAAAAGCACCGTCCTGCTCGAACACCACCTCAAAGCACTCAAGCTGCCGACGATACTGCGCGAGCACACCAAGGTCGCGGCCAGTTGCACTAAGCAGAACATTGGCCATACCGGCTTCCTGTCCCAGCTCACCGAGCTGGAACTGATCGAGCGTGAACGCCGCGCCGCAGAGCGTCGGCTCAAGGCAGCCCGGTTCCCCGGCCACAAGACGCTGGGTAGCTTCGACTTCATCGCCCAGCCATCGATAAACAAGACGTTGGTCACCGAGCTGGCCCGATCGATCTACCTCGACCATCGCGAGAACATCCTGCTGGTCGGATCGCCCGGGACAGGCAAAACACACCTGGCGACGGCGCTGGGCATCGAGGCGTGCGGTCGGGGCAAGAAGGTTCGCTTCTTCCGTGTCACCGAGTTGATCACGCAGATGATGGAAGCCCGCGAAGAGCGTGTGCTCGCCCGGCTCAAGGGGCAACTCGCCAAGCTCGACCTGCTGATCCTCGATGAGTTGGGCTACGTACCGGCGAGCAAACTCGGCGCCGAGCTGATGTTCGACGTGATCTCGGCGGCCTACGAACGTACCAGCGTCATCGTGACCACCAACCTGCCCTTCGAACGCTGGGTGGAGGTGCTCGGCTGCGAACGTCTGACCGGGGCCACCCTCGACCGGCTGACCCACCGCTGTCACGTGCTGGAAGCCAACGGTCAGAGCTACCGACTCAAGGACGCCAAGCGGCGACGCAAGACCCAACCTAAGAAGTAGGAGAAACCCAGGGGCTGGACCTAAACTCCAGCCCACGATACAGTCATTCGGCGCTACACTTTTGCCCCGCCGGGCGCCACGGTTTTAGGCCGACGTTTACAGTCTGAAAAAGAGCTTCACGCGGATACCGAAGCATCGATCCAATTACTATTCGAGCGGCTAATCGACTTGATCGGGATGGATGATGGTGAGCCATTGGAGGTGACGCTTTCGCAAAAAGCAAAGTCGATATGGATTGAATACTGCAACGATCACGGGCAAGAGCAGGTAAGGCTGTCCGAAGCACTTGCGTCGGCGTGGTCCAAGTTGGAAGCCTACGCCGCGCGTCTGGCGTTGATTGTTCACGAAGTACGGGTGGCGGACCGTGACACAACAGTGATTGATAAGGGCACCGTTGACGAGCAAAGTATCAAATCAGGTATCAACCTGGCACGGTGGTTCGGGCACGAAACCAAACGCATCTATGCCTATCTCCAAGGTAACGAAATAGATCGGCAATGGCATAAGCTCGCCGAGTTCATCACGCGGAGAGGATGCGAAGTGAGTGCTCGCGATTTGCAGCGTGGCCTGTATCAAGGGGAGGACAAAGAGGCGATGCTTGCCGAGTTGGGCACGTTCGTTGAGAACGGCTGGCTTGAGCGTGTCGATGTCCCACCGCCAACCCAAGGGGGACGCCCCAGTATGGCCTACCGGCTGGCCAGCATTATGACGTATGACAAAACCCCTGATA
>JARFRI010000049.1 GCA_029287335.1 Phycisphaera sp.
CAGGTCGCTGACCGGGGCACCCTTGGTGACTTGATCTGCCTCGGCGAGCTTACGCTGCATCGCGGCGAGCTTGGCCTCGGCCTCGGCCTTGTCGGCTTCAGCCTTGGCGGCACGTGATTAAGCAGCAGCCAGGGCCGCAAGCAGTTCCTCGGTCGGTTCTTTGACGACCACGGGCTCGGGCGTGTTCTTCTCCGCTTGCATGGCGGCGAGGCGATCGGCCTCCTTTTGCTTCTCAGCTGCGGCGAGACGCTCGGCTTCTTCGGCCGCAGCACGGGCGGTGCGGACTTCGCTGATCAGGGCCAGCTTCTTGTTAACGGATTCGCTATCAAAGAAACCCAGCTCGACGCCGGAGTTCTTGACGGAAGTGAGCTTGGACTCGGCGGCGTCAAGGTCGCCATTGACGATGTCCTGCTCGGACAAAGCGATGAGGCGGCGGGCACCGGTGATGTCGCCATTGAGCTGGCGCTCGATGCCGGCGACGCGGGCCTCTGCGGTGGCCTTCTGCTCTGTGCTTGCCTCTTCGTCGGAAATGACCTGTTGGTAGACGGACAGTGCTTCAGCGGGGTTCTTCTCGGCCAATGCGTCGGCTTGACGCAGCAGTGAAGCAGCGTCGGGCTTGACGACCTCGGGCTCGGGCTGAGCTTCTGGCTCGGTGACCTCGGGCTCGGTTGTTTCGGGATCGGTACCTTCCGGCTCGGTGACTTCGGGCTCCGCCGTCTCGGGCTTGGGTGCGTTGAGCTTCTGGTCGATCTCAAACAACGCGTTGTAGAAGCTAGGCTGCTTCTCGCGTGGAAGCTGCAGGGGGTCGACCTTGCGGAGGACGACCTGTGCTTCTTTGAGTTCGCCAGCTTTGTACAGCTCCATGCCGGAGGTGTAGAGCTCTTCGGCGGTCGGCTGAGCGGCCTGGCCGTAGGCGGATTGGGAGATCAGCGTCGCGCCGGGTAGGCCGAGGCTGAGGACGAGGACGAGGACAGAATTACGGATGCGCAAGGCAGGGCCTCCCTGTAACGGATGGTCATCAGCGTTCGTCGGCTACTAATTTCGACAAACGCATCACACTCATAGTGGGTCGTGGTCAATGTGGGTGAGCTTATTTTGAAGCTCGTTCGCTCGTACGCACGGGCGTGATCAGGACTCACCTGCTCACGCCATTAGCGAAGTGTAAAGCGGGGGGGGGCTTGCTGCAAGTAGAGTTTTCAAAGTAAGTTGGGTCGTCATACGGATGGATGACGACAGCCGGTGAATCCCGGTCACCCTAATCGTCGTCCCCGGCTCGAATTGCCGGGCCAGCCGCTTGGCGCAGGGGTGAATCTTGGTATACTGTTCGGCTCGCCACTCCGACGGCTTTTGCCGCCCCTTGGCATGCGGATGACCGAAACACCCACAGAATCCACTTAAACGAGGCCGACCATGGCACATAAAAAGGGACAAGGCTCGACCAAGAACGGTCGCGACTCCAATCCACAATACCGCGGGATCAAGCTCTACGGCGGCCAAATCGCCAAAGCGGGCTCGATCATCGTTCGCCAATGCGGCACCAAGTTCCACCCCGGCTTCAACGTCGGTCGAGGCAAGGACGACACGCTTTTTGCCCTTACCCCAGGCACCGTCGAGTTCCAGGGCCGCAAGGTCCACATCCGCGACGCGGGCTAAAAACCAACGCTCACAACGCTTATTATGAAGCCCACGCTTTAAAAGCGTGGGCTTCTTACATTGAACAAACCCCATGTTTATCGACTCAGCCAACATCTTGGTCCGCTCCGGTAAGGGTGGTGACGGCTGCGTCGCCTTCCACCGCGAGAAATTCATCGCAAAGGGCGGGCCCAGCGGCGGCGACGGTGGCAATGGCGGCTCGATCGTGCTTGTCGCGGACACCTCGGTCGAGACTTTGATGGACTTCTCCGGCCGACACCACTGGTTCGCCAACCCCGGAGATCAGGGCAAAAATAAGGGGATGCACGGCAAAAACGCGCCGGACCTCGAAGTCCGTCTGCCCGTCGGTACGCTCATCTACGAGAACCCGCCAGAGGATCTTGCCCCCAAAGAGCCGGACCCCAACGACCCCGACGCGGTCTTCGAGCAATACTTCATGTCCGGCCAGGAGCGGGCCCAACTCGCTGCCGTCCGCGCGCCCCAGCCCGGCGAGGAACCCAACGGCCCGCTGCTGTGCGACCTCGATACCCCCGGCAAGCGATTCGTCATTGCGCAAGGCGGACGCGGCGGCTTCGGCAACGAACACTTCAAATCCCCCACCAACCAGACCCCACGCGAGGGGACGCCCGGCGAGCCCGGTGAAGAAAAGTACCTGCGATTAGAGCTCAAGCTCATCGCCGACATCGGCCTGCTGGGCAAGCCCAACGCCGGCAAATCGACCTTCCTCTCACGCGTCAGCGCCGCCAAGCCCAAGGTCGCCGACTACCCGTTTACCACCCTCGCCCCGCAGCTTGGCATCGCAGAACTGCCCGGCGGGTCCAAGGGTTCGCGCCGCTTGGTTATCGCCGACATCCCCGGCCTGATCGAGGGGGCCCACGAAGGCCACGGCCTAGGCATCCGCTTCCTTAAACACGTCGAACGCACGCGCGTGCTGCTGCACCTCTTGGAACTCGAGCCGACCGACGGCAGCGACCCGATCGAAAACTACCGCGTCATCCGCAACGAACTGAAGCAATACAGCGAAGTGCTAGGGAACAAACCCGAGGTCGTTGTGCTGACCAAGACCGACCTGCTCGGCGACGAGGCGGATGCCGAGGCCGCGGTTGAGCTAATCGGCGGTTCACTCGGCGTACCCACACTGACGATGAGCTCGGTCACGGGCGCGAATGTCAATGTGGTGCTGGAAGCATGCTGGCAAGCGCTGGCCGAGCACAAGCCCGAGCGGCCTGCTTGGCTGGACGTGCCCGAGCGAGATCAGCCCACCGTCGAGTGACCACATCGATTTACAACAAGGGTTATCATCAAGCGATGCTTCGGTGACCGCCGCTGGGGCGTTGCAGTTTGATTTAAACGCTGGATGAGATGCCTGACATGATTCAGATTAATTTGCTCGCGGTAAGTGTCGGCAACACACGCACACGCGTCGGTGCCTTTGTCGATGGGGAACTCTGCGAGGTCTCGACCTACAGCAACGACCGCCTGGACCGCATCGCCTCGGCCATCGAACAAGCCAATAAGCCTTTGAGTGAAGTCGAGGACGCCTGCGTCTTGGTGTCCAGCGTGAACCCCAACGTGATCGACGATGTCATGGCTCTGGTGAAGAAACACACCAGCCGACAGGTCTACCGCGTCGAGCAGGACATGGCGATCCCCATCGGCCGACAGCTCGACCCCGAGGCACTGGTCGGCGAGGACCGTCTGCTCAATGCTGCCGCCGCGTTTGAAAAGCTTAAGCAAGCCTGCGTCGTCGTCGATGCCGGCACCGCGATGACCATCGACTATATCGACGGCAACGGGACGTTCCATGGCGGGGCGATCGTCCCCGGCGCACAGCTCATGCTCGACGCACTGACCAAACGCACCGCGCTGCTGCCTGATGTCGATTTCAAGAAACCTGACGAACTCATCGGCCACAATACGACCCAGGCCATGCTCACCGGCGCGTTCTACGGGATGCGCGGCATCGTCCGCTCCGTCACCGAAGCGATCGCCGTCGAGACCGGTCAATACCCCATCGTCGTTGCCACCGGCGGCGACGCCCAGGTCATCTTCCGCGACGACGAGTTCGTCAACCGCGTCATCCCCGACCTGGGCCTGCACGGCATCGCCATCACACTACGCAAACACCTCGAACACGAAGACTCCTCGGCGTAAGCATTCCCAAAAGCCGCTTGCGGCTTAGCAAACTGCAAACTCTGCGGTGAATCCAATCGAACCCTCTTTCAACGCATCCCAAGCCGCCGCGCTCAAGCAAACACGCTTTCGCTGGGCGGTCGCGTTGGTCATCAATCTGCCATTGCCCTTTATCGCACTGCCCATGGTCGGTAGTGACTGGGTCAATCAGCAACCCGGCGGGGCGGGGACCAACGCGATGATGATTGCCGTTTTCGTTGGCTTGGCGTCCGTCATGCTTGGCCTCTTCGCACGCAACCAAGGCTACAAGTCTGATTGGAAGGCCGACGTCATCGGGCCAGCCGGCTATATCAAGGGCAACACGTACTTCTTCGCGACGATTACTGCCGGGTCGTTGGGGCTGTTCGTCTTGAGCGTCACAGGCGGCTGGCCCGCGCCGACGTTTGCCGCCGCGCCGATCATCATCGGTCTGCTGATCTTCAACTTCCCCAACGGCCGACCCATGCTCCCCACGCCGCCACGCTTCGATGGAGAAGGCTTGTGACCCGCGTCACGCTCACCACCGCCAACACCCCCGGTGCCGTCGCTATCCTCCAACTGCACGGCGAAGCGGTCG
>JARFRI010000070.1 GCA_029287335.1 Phycisphaera sp.
AGCGAGCTCCCGCCGAGAACCGCCGCGGCGATGTCATAGAGCTCATAAAAATTGCCGTGGCTTGAGGGGTGGACGTTGTTGACATCCAGAGCAAAGAGGTTCCCGCCCAGCGACGCGAACGTCGAGCAGATCAAGTAGGCCAGCAGCGTCATCTGCTTTGTGTTTATACACGAGAAGCGTGACGCCTCTTCGTTTCGCCAGAGTGCCAAGTGGTATCGGCCCGGCACCGTCTTATGCAGCATGACCGCGCCAAGCACCGCTAAAACAAGCAACAGCAGCATCGGGATCGGCAGCGGTACCCACGCGATCAGGGAAGCCTCTTCGACATTCGGCGGGGTATAGATCGAATGGATGAACGGCACGGGGAGGTCAAAGGCCTTGCCGGTCGCGATCGTGCGCAGGCCGTTGAACTGCGGGTTCATGCTCAGCGTCGTGTCGCCCGAGATGAGTTGGGCAATGCCGCGGTAATACATCAGGCCGCAGAGGGTGACGATGAAGGGTTGGAGCTTGCAGTAGCCGATCAGGATGCCATGGAACAGACCGATGAGCACGCCCACACCCATCGCGACGGCGATGGCCAGCGCCGGGTTGGCGTCGGGCGACTGGAGCATGTGCATCATGGTGATGCCGGTGAGCGCGACGACCGCGCCGATGGACAGGTCGATGCCGCCGGTGATGATGACGAACGCGACGCCCAGGCCGAGGATACCGAAGAGCGCGGTGCGGCGCATGAGGTTGGAAAGGTTGTAGGGGTCGACAAAGACCTCGTTGGCCAGCGTCGTCACGATGCAGACGACCAGCAGCATGATGGTGATGCCCGCGATGCGTGTGAATCCGTGTAGTGCCATGACTTGCGTATCCTATTGATTAGACCGTTGCCGTATGAGTATTGGTTGCCAGGGCCATGACCGCCTCGGCGTTGAGCTCGTCGCGATTCAGTTCGCCGTTGAGCTTGCCCTCGTGCATGACGAGCGCGCGGTCCGCCACGCCGAGGACTTCTTCGAGGTCGCTGGAGACGAACAGCACCGCCAAGCCCTTTTGCGCCAGCTCCTCCATGATCCGATAGATCTCCGACTTCGCGCCGATGTCTACGCCGCGCGTCGGCTCATCAAGCAGCAGCACCTTCGGCTCGATCGCCAGCCACTTGGCGAGCACGACTTTCTGTTGGTTGCCCCCGGAGAGGTTCTTGACCTGCTGCTCGATGGTCGGCGTCTTGGTCGCCAGGCGATCATTCATGTCCTGGCCCAGGCGTTTTTCTTTGCCGGGGTTGATCAGCCCGCCGGGCAGCGCATCGCGGCCCAGCCGCGCCATCGAGGTGTTCTCGCGGATGGACATCGACAGGATCACGCCCTGTTCCTTGCGATCCTCGGGCACCAGTGCCAGGCCCGCAGCGATCGCCTGCTTGGGGTTGCGGATCCTGCGCTCAACCCCATCGACTTCGATACGCCCGGCCAGCGGCGGGTCGATCCCAAACAAGGCCCGGAGCATCTCGGTTCGGCCCGCGCCGACCAGCCCGGCTACGCCGACGATTTCGCCGGCCTTAAGCTGCAGCGATAGGCGGTGCTTGGGGAAGGCTTGCGTGGCCAGGCCATCGATTTTGAGCACGACCTCGCCGATCGGGCGGTGGCTGTGCTGATAGAAACTCGAGGCCTCTCGGCCGACCATGAGCCGAACCATCGCGTCGTGCTCGACTTGGTCGCGTGATAATTCCCCGGCGTTCTTGCCGTCGCGCAGCACGGTGACGCGGTGGGCCAGCCGCTTGACCTCGGCCAGTCGGTGGCTGATGAAGATGATGCCCACGCCTTGTGATGCGAGCTTGTCGACGACTTCATACAGACGGGCCGTCTCCTGCTCGGACAGCGATGCGGTGGGCTCGTCCATGATGATGACGCGGGCGGACGTTGAGATCGCTTTGGCAATCTCGATCATCTGCTGCTTGCCGGTGGAGAGTCCCGCGAGGGGTGTATTGGCGGGCAGGTCGAGCCCGACTTGTTGAAGTGCCTCGCTTGCGCCGCGGTGCATCGCCTTACGGTCGAGCATGCCAAACCGCGTCGGCTCTCGGCCCAGATATAGGTTGCCCGCGATGTCGAGGTTGTCCGCGAGGTTGAGTTCCTGGTGGATCAGCGCGATGCCGTGACGCATCGCGTCTTGCACGCTGTCCAATGCGACCGGTTGGCCCTCGATGAGTACTTCGCCGGCGTCGGGCTGGACGATCCCTGCGAGCGCCTTCATGAGTGTGCTCTTGCCCGCGCCGTTCTCGCCGATGATCGCGAGCACCTCGCCGGGCATCAGGGTGATTGAGACCTGATCCAGTGCGATCACACCGGGATAGGCCTTGGAGATGCCGCGGGCTTGGAGCAGGGGGGCAGGGCGATCGGGCATGCCTTACTCCTGTCCGAACAGCGCATTGATCACACCCTGTGCACGCTCGTTCGCGTTGGCTTGGGAAAGGTCGCCGACGAAGATCATGACCTTGCCGCCCTTGGGCGCGGCCTTGGCGAGCAGTTCGCCCGCTTGTCGGCCGGCGGCGACGTTGTCCGTGCCAAGATAAAACAGGCGGTCGGAATCAGGCGCATCCGAATCGACGGTGATCACCTTCATCGCTTTGCACCACTGATTGATGTCCTGCAACTGGCCGCCTGGGTCTTTGACCGAGATCGCCAGCCCGTCCGTGCCGTTGGCGATCATCGATTCGACGTAGGTCTTCTGCTCGGCCGCCTGTCCCTTGGATGGGATGTCGAACTCAACGTCAGCATTAAACTTCTTTTCCGCAAGGTTGCACCCGCTCTCGGCCAAGTCCCAAAACGGGTCGTCGACATTGGTCACAAAGTGCATCGAGACTTTTTTGGTGGTGTCGTATTTGGATGCGTCGTAGTCGGGCGTTGGGCCGGTGCCCGCGAGGATGTCTTTGGTCAGTTGGTGGAACTCGGCGACGTTGTCTTTCGTGATCACGCGGGTCGGCACAACCATGAGTTTGTTGTCCGGCACCTCGACGGGCTGATCGCGGATGACGGCCGAGAGGTACTGGACCGAGCGGAAGCCGAACTCGTAGGGGTTCTGCACGATGGTGCCGACGATGGTGCCCTCGGCGATCGCTTGCAGTGTCACCGGGTTCTCATCGAAGCCGACGATCTTGACCTGTTCGGTCAGGCCGCGTGCTTCGACGGCCTGGAGGATGGCGGGTGGGTTGTACGCCCAGAGCCCGACCATGCCGGCCATGTCGGGGTGGACGGCGAGGGCGTCTTCGGCGTTGGACTTGGCCTT
>JARFRI010000095.1 GCA_029287335.1 Phycisphaera sp.
GAGCGCGTTCGCCGCGTGGGTGGGCAGGGAACACTAAGCGATGAGCGATGCGTTTTACTGGTTATTAGGTGTCGAGCCCGAAGAGTGGGCCGAGGAAGGGACCTGGTCCCTGCAGTGGCTTGGCGCGCCGCGCGGGGGCGATACGATCTTCATGATTCTGCTGGGCTGCCTGGCGGTGATCGCATTGTTCTGGTGGCTCTACCGCAAAGAGACCGGGCAACTCACGAGCACGGCACGCTACCTTCTGCTGTCGCTGCGCATCCTGCTGGCCGCAATTGTGTTGGCGATGCTGCTTGAGCCGGCGTTGGTGCTCAGCCGGGTTGAAGAACGGCCCAGCGAACTGCTGGTCCTCGTCGATACCTCCCAGTCGATGGGGCTCAGCGATGCGTGGATTGACGCGCAGCAGGCGTCCGACGCAGTGCGTGTGGCCGGGCTGGACAGTGCGGCCGACCTGTCAACGACGACGCGCATCGAGCTGACCAAGAAGCTGCTGTCCAGCGAGTTGTTTGAACAACTCAAAAAAGGCGGCGAGCGCAATGTCCACATCCACCGGTTCGATGAACGCCTGGGCGGCAGTGAGCTAGACCTGTCCAGTGAAGACAACGCCTTCAAACTCGGCGGGCGATCCACTGCGGTTGGCGAAGCGATCCAGCAGCTCCTGCAGGCCTACCAAGGCAAGGACCTGGCCGGCATCGTCGTCTTCACCGACGGGCAGAACACCACGCCCAACGCCAGCACCCTCCGCGCGACCGCACAAGTCGCGGCCGATGCAGGCGTCGGCGTCTTCCCCGTCGCCATGGGCACGCCCCAGGGCCCGCGCAACGCGCAGGTCACCAAGCTCGAAGGCAGCGATGTCATCTTCGTCAACGACAAGGCCAAGCTCACCGCAGTCGTCAGTGCCCGTGGCTTAGAAGACGAGCCGGCCACGCTGGTGCTTGAGCGACTCACCGCCGGTATCGAAAACGCAACTGAAGAAGACTGGCAGCAAGTGGACTCGAAGGACATCGTCCTCACCGCAGACGCCACGCCCCGCCGTTACGAGTTCGACCTGTTACCGACCGAAAAAGAAACGATTATCTACCGCGCCCGACTTGTTGAAGTCGAGGGCGAGATCGACCCGAACGACAATGCTTCGCTCAAGCAGGTCAACGTCGTTTACGACAAGACGCGCGTGCTGTTCATCGCGGGCTACACCTTCCCCGAGGTGCAGTTCATCCGTAACACGATGATCCGCGATAGCACCGTCGAGGTCTCGACTTGGCTACAGACCGCAGCGAGCGACTTTAAGCACCCGGGTAACGATCCGATCCGTCGCCTGCCGATGGACCTGACCGAACTGGCTGGCGGGACGAAGAACGGCCAGGCCTACCCCGGCTACGACTGCATCGTGCTCTACGACCCGTCGCCCAGCAAGTGGCCGCCGGGCTTTGCGGATCTGCTCAAGCAGTTCGTGACCGAGCGTGGCGGCGGGCTGGTCTACATCGCTGGCGAACGCTACACGCAGGACATGTTCAATCAGATCAACGCCCCTGACGCCAGCTATATGAACCTGCTGCCGGTGGTGCGTGAGCCGGGGCTGTTTCGCACGGCGACGCAGATGGAGCTCTCGCGGGCTCGGCCATGGAATCTGCAGATCAGCGATGCGGGCTTGCGTGACCCGGTCTTTGCCTTTGATAAAGACGCGACGACGAACCGCAAGATTCTGGACCAACTGCCGGGCATGATGTGGCACATGCCGGTGAGCCGAGCCAAGCCCGGCGCGACGGTGCTCGCGCGTCACGCCCACCCGGGGATGACGGTGGACGTCGGCGGGCGACAAGAGCAAGAAGTGTTGATGGCCACGCAGCTCGTCGGTCCGGGGCGTGTGCTGTGGATCGGGTTTGACTCGACGTACCGCTGGCGTTTTGCCGGCGAGAACGTGTTCGACGGTTTCTGGCAGCGCGTGATCGACCGCGCGGGCCTGATGAAACAGCTCGGTGGCCAGCACCCGTACCGCGTGAGTACAGACAAGCAGACATATGAGCCGGGCGACGAAGTGGTGTTGACCGCAAAGTTCATCGACCCGGGTCAGGTCGATGAGGGGCTGTTGTCCCTGTTCGCTCAGATCCAGACGGGGCAGGACGACCCGATTGAATTAACGATGACGCCGACGGGCGATGACCTGTCGTTTGAGACACGCTTCGAGGCGGAGCGTGCGGGTGATTATCTGGTCCGCGTTTGGCCCGGTGACAGCCCGGCCCAGCGTGCTGCTCGGCCCAACACCCACGGCTTCACCGTTGCCGTGCCCGACTTTGAAACGCGCAACCCCACGCGGGCCGACTTTGAACTGGAAAACCTGGCGAGCAAGAGCGGCGGCGCTTATTTCACGCTCGATACAGCCGACCTGCTGCCCGATTCATTGACCGTTGGGCTGGTGGACAACGAACTGATCCACAGTGACGAAGTATGGAACGCACCGCTGTTGATCCTGCTGTTCATGGGTGCGATCCTGGCCGAATGGATCATCCGCAAACGATGCCGATTGGTTTAGAAGTTAGTAGATAGAAGGTAGGAGATAGAAGTTGGTCGTCGGACATTGAAGAGGAAACGCCGCTCGATGCTAACTTCTAACTTCTTGACAAGGAACCTAAAAGAGACAAAACACCGATTAACACCATGAGCACACTCCAAACACAACCCGGCCAATCCGACCTCACCGGGATGCAGCAGAAGCTGCGCGGGCGGTTGATGCGGTTGGGCAAGCGATTGCGCATGCAGATCGCGCTGGACAGCGCGGTGCGCGGGTTGGCGGTGGTGCTTGGGTTGTTGGCGTTGTCGCTGGTGCTGGATTTCTGGCTGGAGCTGAGTCGGCCGATGCGGGCGTTTTACTGGCTGGTCACGCTCGCGGCGGCGGCGCACTTTCTTTATCACTACGGGTTCAAGCCGCTGCGTAAGAAGCTCAGCCCGGTGGAGTTAGCCGAGGCGGTCGACATCGCTCAGAAACACCGCGGCAGCCAACAGCTCGCGCCGCGCGTCGCGACGGTGCTGCAACTGCCGGGCATGCTTGGCGATGACAGCGCCCTGTCAGGCAACATGATTCACGACGCGGTTGGCCGGAGCTATCAATCCCTGGAAAGCACCGACTTCACCTCGGCACTGAGCAGTAAGCACACGACGCAATGCCTGGGCGTGTTGCTCGCGACGCTGGTGCTCTTTGGCGGCACGGGCGCGGGGATGAGCGCGGTGGGCGAGAACGTCATCAGCACCTGGGCCCAGCGCTGGCTGCTCTTTAGCGATGCGGGCTACCCACGTAACACGGCGATCCAGATCACCGGGTTGAGCGACGACGGCACGCTGGTCATCCCCGCTGGCGAAAACGCCACGCTCTTTACCACGATCACCACCAAAGACGGCACCGCGATCGACGAAGTCCGCCTCAAGCTCTCGCCCGATAGCGGGCAGGACTGGCCCAAGGGCCTGGATAAGTTTGATGTGAGCGATTTCCGCTTCGAGCTCATGCCGATGACCGAGCCCGCCGAGGCGACGATCACGGCAGGTGACCAGTCGCTGCGCTTTACGATCGAGCCCGCCGCTCGGCCACGCCTCACCGGCTTGAAGCTGACGCACACGCACCCGTCCGATCCGGACAACCCCAAGACGATCGACTTCGCCGGGGCGGAGGGCGAGGTGTCGCTGTTGGACCTCAATGAGGTCGAGCTAGTGCTGACGGCGAACGTGCCGATCGCGGAGATCCGCGATGTACAGGAAGTCATCGATGGCGAGGCTGATGTCAAACGCCCCGCGATCAAGCGTGTCAGCGAG
>JARFRI010000113.1 GCA_029287335.1 Phycisphaera sp.
GCCATGTACAGGGCGATGAGGGTGATGACCACCACCTCGGTGATGAGCAGGGCGGTCAGTGCCTGGCGAAACCAGGTGGGCGGGGAGTTGCCCAGGACGCTGGAGCCGACCTTCGCGTTTTTACCGGCGTTCCAGAACGGGTCGAAGTGGTAGTAGTAGAGCAAGATGCCCAGTGCGATGAATCCGAGGGCGAGGAAGCCGTAGCGCGCGATGATGCCGCCGAGCAGTCGTCCGCGTGTGTTGGCCTCTCGCCATGCGACGGGGTTGCCGGTGCCAAGGGATCGTGCGGTGCGCGCACGTGCGCCGGTGAGATTGAGCTTTGCCTTGAGGTAGAGCATGAGCTTGCTGTCGCCCGTGCCGATACGCCGAACCCAGAGCGAGCAGAAGAGCACCATGAGCAGTGAGCCGCCTGCGGTGATCGTAGAGAACGCGGCGAAGGGCTGGCCTAGGTAAAAGCGGATGAAGCTGGGGTTGTGCGCGATTGCTGCAGCACTTGGCGGGCTGTAGTTGGCGCGGTTGATGCTTGCTTCAAGTACCAGGAGCGGGTGGATCGCGGTGAGGACGGTGGTCTGACCAGAAATTGGCCCGAGGTTACGGAGCAGGAGCATGTCCAGCGCCCCCACGACGACGAGGTATGCCGCGATGGAGACGACAAAGGCGAAGACGGCTTTACGGCCGCCGGCCCGCATGACGGACAAGACCACGGCGACCGAGCCGACGAAGATAGCGGTCAATGCGGCGACGGCGAAGGCGATGAAGATCGAGCTGACCGGTACGCCGCCGAAGATCAGCATGACCGCGAACAAGGGCAGGCCGCTGAAGAGGAGCGCGAGGATGAAGAACAGTCGGCCGATGAGTGAGCCGAGCACGATCTGGAGGTTGCTTAAGGGCGTGGTCAGAAGGATGGCGTAGGTCTTGCCGGACTGTTCGGAGGCGATGGCCCCGGCCATGAAGATGGGCGCGATCAGGCAGACGAGGACGACCTGTCCCATGGCGATGACGCGGAAGATCTGCGAGCCAGCCTGAGCCAGTTCGCGCAGGTCGCCCGAGCCGGTCAGCCCGCCACCACCGACAAGCCCGATGAATACGATGCTCATGAGCACAAGCAGGTAGCCGAGGCGCACAGCAGCGTGCTGGTTGCGCCGGGAGGCGCCTTGGACAATACGGACCACCTGGGGGTTACCCGGAACCAATCGCCACAGCCATGAAAAGAGGGCTTGCATGAGGCCATAGCATATCGCCGCGCGGGTTTAGCGTGTGTGCGATTGCGTCAGCTTGTCGATTGTTTGCAGTGAGCCTTTCGGGTCAACGATACCAAGCAGGACTGCTGCCTCAACGCGGGCCTCGAGCGCCTCGGCGGTCTTGCCCGCTTCTTCAAACACATCGATCGACGCATTGATCTGGGCAAGCCGATGATCGACCAGGGCGTTGACCGCCCAGGGCCCGGCCGCGCTGGCCAGTTCATCGGTCATGGCCCCGCTGACAAAGTCATCGCTTCGCAAACTCAGGTCGTCGTGACGGACGCCGACGGAGGGGTTTGCGTTGAGCGTACGGTCGTCGCTCTGGGTGAAGCTGGCTTGGTGGGTGAAGGTCTTGATGGGGTTGCCGGTGGTGGTGTCGATGAGTTGAGTGGCGACGTTGAGCTGACCGGTCTTGGTGTAGGTCTCGACGGTGTAGTCCCAGTCATGGTGGAGCGTGACCTTGATCTGGTGTGGCGTTCGGGAGAGTTCGTGGCGGAGGCGGTCGACGGTTCGGCTTTGCCGCTTGACTTGGTTTTGCAGGCTGCTGTAATGCGAGCCGCTGAAGCAGTCACAAGCACTGCCGTCGCGGTGGCCTCTGCAACGGATCGATGAGAGTTGGGACTCGTAGCGAGAGAGCGTTGACTGCTCGTGCCGAAGTCGGTTTGCAATGCGGTCATACTCATCGTTGTGGCGGAGTTCCTGGGTCGTGTAGTGGTGGGTTCGGCGGGCGGTGTTGGACAGGCGTGTGTCGATGTCGGCTGTTCGAATAGACAGGCGCAGTTCGTAGGGCATGCCCTGGCCTTGGATGGACAGGCCGCGTGAGCGTTTGGACTGGAGGGTGCCGAGCAGGGCGCCGCTGAGTTGTCGTGGGGCGATCGCGCCGCGCTGTCGTTCGTCGGCGGAGACGGCTAGGCCGACGCCGAGTTGATCGCGGATGGCTGCACGCATGCGAACGACGCCATTGTCAAGGGGTTTGCTGCGTGTGTAGCTCTGGCCTTTGGCGTAGCTGAGGAGCGCAGCGCCGAGTCGGCCGGCTTGTTCATGTTGCTCGGCCCATTGGGTGTAGACGTAGGTCATGCCCAGCCGGGCTTCACGGTAAGTGTCGCGGTAGGTCAGGGCACGGGTGTAGGCCTGGTGGGCTTTATCCAGCTCGTCCTTTGCGAGGTGGCTGTCGCCGCGATGGGTGTGGTCTGCGGCAGCGCGACGAGGCAGGGCGCTGCGTAGTTCTCCTAGCGCAGGGTGGGACTGGTCGATTGCTAGCCCGCTGTCGGCCAGCGCGATCGCGTCGTCCCACTGGGCCTTGCCCGCAGCCTGGGTCGCTTTGACGAATTGTTCGTCGGCGAGCGATTGTTGTGCTTTGGCCTTGCTCAGCAACCCACTGGCCTGTGTGTTGTAGGGCCAAATGGCCAGCGATTGGTTGAGCGCCTTGATCGCTGGGCCCATGGTGAGTTGGTCGATGAGTGCTTGGCCGTCGCGTTGGAGTCGATGGGCCTCGGTCAGTTGCGCACGTGCATCGTGCAGAGCGGCGCGTGCGGGGAGTAGTCCTCCGTTGGCGGCGATGGCCTTGAGCTGTGTTTCCTCAGCCTGTGCCCACCGGTGCTCGGCCGATTGCGAGAGGCCTTTGCGGTATACAGCGAGCCCCGGCGTTTCGGGTCTTAGCGTCTCTGGTGTCAACGACGCCATCGCGTACGCCACCGACTCGTCGGTCATGTCGTGTTGCATGGCTCGGGTGAGGTGATCACGCGCAGCAATGAGGTCGCCATTGTCCGCCGCAGCAACGGCCTGGGTGTACCGCCAACGCGAGGCCTCCTTGAGCACAATCGGCAGCAGCGTCTTGGGCTCGGCATAGTTCGGGTCCTGGCGCATCGACTCACGCAACTTGTCGAGGGCCGGTTCGTATCGCCCCTCGGTCCGAAGTCGTCGCGCGTCGTCGTAGGCTACGCGCGATCGTGCGACCGCTAGCTTGGTGAGGAATTCCGTATCGCGGCCGTACTTTTCCTTGTTCGCCAGTGCGCGTTCGTAGTGGTACACCGCGCTGCGCATATCGCCGGTCTGTGCTGCGGCATCGCCCGACTTGTTGTGTTTGTAAGCGGTGCAGCCGGAGAGCAGCACGATCATGGAGCCGGTGACGAGCAGGGCGGAGATGGCTTTCATACGACACTCCCGGTGGGGCATGGGATTGAACCCGATATCACGCTTATGGCATACGGGCCGGAGAGGAACGACGCGGCGGTGACATGCATGGTTACCGCGCCCTTCACATTTATACGTATACGGACTAGTTTCTCCAAGCACTTTCTGCTGAAAATGGTTATGCCCGGTATCCTGTGCGCGTGTTCATCCTCAAATCCACCAACCTGGTCAAAGCCTATAACGGCCGAACCGTCGTCGATAAGGTCTCCTTCGCGGTCGAAGAGGGCGAGATCGTCGGCCTGCTGGGTCGTAACGGCGCGGGCAAAACGACCAGCTTTCGCATGACGATGGGCATGATCGAGCCGGATGCGGGGCAGGTCGTTTTCAACGGCCAAGACGTCTCGACGCTGGCGATGTACCAGCGTGCCCAGCGCGGGATGGGTTACCTCGCCCAGGAGCCGAGCATCTTTCAGCGTCTGACCGTCGAGCAGAACCTGCATGCGATCCTCGAGACGCGATCGATGAGCCGTAAGCAGCGCAAGGAGCGGGCCGAGCAATTGATGGCTCAGTTTGACCTGACCAAGATCCGTAAGAACAAGGCCTCACTCTGCTCCGGCGGCGAGAAGCGCTAGCTCGAGATCGCCCGGGCGCTTGTGACCGAGCCGTCACTGATCCTGCTGGATGAGCCGTTCGCCGGTGTCGACCCCGTCGCGGTCGAAGGTTTGCAAGACGAGATCCGTCGCCTGCGGGATCAGTTCGAGATATCCATGCTCATTACTGACCACAACGTCCACCACATCCTCGCGGTGTGCGACCGCGTCTACGTCATCGCCGAGGGCAAGGTCTTCGCCGAGGGCACGCCCAAAGAAATCATCAACGACGAAACCGTGAAACGCGAGTACCTCGGCTCGATGTTTAAGGGTGATGAGTTTGATTGAGAAGGGTGTAGGGTTTAGGGCGTAGGGTGTAGGTTTCGCAGGCGAAGTGATAAGTGCTTCGTTCCTGGATGCTACTTCTAATAGAATGACGTGTTCGCCCCAGTATCCTACGCCCTAAACCCTACGCCCCACGCCCTCCCATGCACGACTACAACGACAACACGCGCGGCGTCCGCCTGCAAAAAGCCATGGCCGAATCCGGCCTCGCATCCCGCCGCGCCTGTGAAGAACTCATCGAATCCGGACGTGTCACCGTCAACGGCCAACAGGTCAAAGAACTGCCCGCGTGGGTCGACCCGGCCAACGATGCGATCCGTGTCGATGGCGAGCCGCTGCCCCGCACCCCGCGCAGCCGACGCGGCAAAGAAGATACCGCCATCGGCAAGACGTACGTCATCGTCAACAAGCCGCGCGGCGTGATCTGCACCAATGATGACCCCGAAGGCCGAAAGCGCGTCATCGATCTGCTGGGCGAATCGCCGCTGACCCGCAAACGGCTCTTCCC
>JARFRI010000224.1 GCA_029287335.1 Phycisphaera sp.
GATGTGTATAAGAGACAGGTGGATCGCTGACCGCCCTGAAGACAAGCCGTATTTCCTTTACCTCGCTACGACGAACATCCACCACCCGTTCACACCAGCCGAGCAGTTCGACGGCACGAGCAAGGCGGGGATCTACGGCGACTTCATCCACGAACTGGATTGGATTGTCGGCCAAGTGGTCAAGGCCGTCGAAGCACGCGGCGAACTCGATAACACGCTGATTATCTTCACCAGCGACAACGGCGGGATGCTGAACATCGGTGGTCAGGCCGCGTGGGAGGCGAGGCACCGCATGAACGGTGACTTGTTAGGTTTCAAGTTCGGCATCTGGGAAGGCGGCCACCGCGTGCCGATGATCGCAAGCTGGCCCGGCCGCATCCCCGCAGGCACCGAATCCGATGCGCTGATCAGCCAGATCGATTTACTCGCAACTTTCGCCGGCCTATTGGAGCAAAGCCTCGACACGGGGCCGGACAGTATTGACCAGTCCGAGGAGTTATTGGGCAACGCCGATAAGCCATTGCGCGACGAGTTGGTCGTACTCTCAAACCAACCCAGCCACCTCGCGATCCGCACCGACCGCTGGCTCTATATCCCCGCGCAAGGCGAAGGCGGCTTCATGGGCGAACGCTGGGGCAAGCACCTCATCAGCGGCGTCGCCGCGATGAAAACCACCGGCCAAATCAACAGCGACATCGTTAACGGCAAGGTCCGACCCGACGCCCCGAAAACCCAACTCTACGACTTGATCAAAGACCCACAGCAGACGAAAAACGTCATCAACGAACACCCCAAAGTTGTCCAGCAGTTCCAGGCCCGCGTGAACCACTACCGCGCACAGATTGGCAAGCACAAACCGCTGGGTTGGATTCAGCGGCGCTGATTCGGCCTCGGGTGCATCCATCGTTTTGAGCTACTAATCGACGCGGTCGGTCGGGGCCAGCCAGCGGCCGGCGTTGCGGAATTGATGCTCTGCGTTGTTGCCGACGGTGGCCTTTCTGATCTGGCCTTCGAGCACGACACTGCCATCATCGTAGGCGTAGTTGGCGTTGCCATTTGTTGAGCTCTCGTAGACGTACCCGGCTCCGTTGCCGTTGTTGCTGGTGGTATAGAAGTAGTCGCCACCGGTCGGGGGGTGGTTTGCCATGCCCATAGGCGATGAGAAAGGGGTGCCGTTGGGGTACTTGTTAACGCCGTGGGAGGTGCCCAGGCGGACATAATCGCTGGCGAGGATGCGGTACCGGCTGTCGTACGTGATGCCCCCTCCGTCGAGGCTGTTGCCGGGGCCGAAGCCTTCGCCGAGTTTCGTCTGAGGAATGCGAGAGGCGGCGGGGTTGCCGGTGTTAGAGATGCCCCAATACATGGCGTAGGGGATGATGACTGCGTTGGACTGAGGCGAGTAATTTTTACCCCAGTCGTAGTCGATGTGCGGGCAGACAAAGGTTTCAGACAGGTCGCTGACGTAGGGCTCCATGAGCGGGACGTAATCGAACTTCCCTTTACTCTTGATCACCCATGGCGTGGTCTCCCAACGGTAGTATTCGCCGTCCAGGGCGTTAAGGTAGCGGTCGGTCGCGGGGTCCATCTTGTGTGGGTAGAGGTCCTTGTTGTCGACCGCGTAAGCCGTCACCGCGATGCCGATCTGCTTAAGCCGCGTCGAACAGATGGTGATGCGCGAGGCATACTGCACGCCATAGAGGACCGGCAGCAGGATCGCAATCAACAGCGCAATGATCGATACAGCGACCAGTAACTCGATCAGCGTGAATGCTTTGATCTTTCTCATGAGATGCATCCTTCAAATCAGCCTTTAGACCGGCTTTCGTTTGGGCGTGAATCCGCCGTTTGACACTATATCGGCTTTGTTGGCGAGACCGCATCGACAAGGTGTTCCAAGACGTCATCAAGGCTGCCGTGGAGGATTTGCATGCGGCCGGCGATGGCGAGGGTGGCCAGGCCGTGCAGGGCGATCCAGTATCGGCCAGCGGCTTGCTGGGTTTTGATCTCAAGCGGCTTGCCGACGAGTCCGGTTGAAGCCAGTCGCCGACGGACGGCTTCGTGCAGGCCCGCGAACCCGCCGTGCATGATCTGATCGAACTGCTCGTCCTCGGGGTCGCATGGCGTGGCGAACATGAGGTGGTAGAGGTTGGGGTGCTCGATGGCGAATCGCACATAAGCACGTGCCCCGGGCATCCAGTCGTCGTCGTGCTGGTGCTGTGTTTCGCAGGCGCTCGAGCAGTTTTGGTGGATAATCTCAAAGCCCTTGGCGATGATCTGGCGGTGCAGGTCTTCGAGGCCATCGACGTAGGTGTACAGCGTCATCGCGCCGACGCCGATCGCAGCGGCGATCCGTCGGATGGTGACGGCCTCTTCGCCGTCGTCCTGGAGCATGCCAAAGGCGACCTTGACGATCAATGCTCGTCTGCCATCTCGGTCCAGTTCTTTCCACTGCCGAGCGAGGCTGGTCTTGGATGGGGTGGTGCTGGCTGTCGGCATGCTAATCACTGATATTTGTAAAAAGGTGAAGCCGGTTGACAATTGGATTTACGCTCGTACAGTGTACCATCCTGTCGCCGTACGTTGTACGGATCTTTTGGAAAGCCTGACAAACACCCGCCCCGGTTGACACGATGAGTAAAACCCAATCCGCCAATGCATCAGCACCGAATCTTGGCTGGCTCTGGGGCCTGCTTGGTGGGGTCTTGCTCGCGATCATCGTCGGGTTGGGTGTCTACTTTTACATGTTGTCAGCGATTGAGCGCGCCTCGGGTACCACGCCAGACGGCACTGAAGAGCAGGGTGGTCCGCCAGCAGATGCCGGTCCGCCGCCGACGAGCGTGAAGGTTGCACAGGTCAAAACGCAAGTCATGCAGCAGCGTGTCATGGTCGTGGGGCGACTGATGGAAGTGAAACGCTCGACGGTCGCGGCGGAAATCGAAGGCCGCGTCACCGAGTTGCTCACGCCCGCTGGCCGAGAGGTCGTTGGCGGGCAGACGGTGATCGCGCGGATCGATCCGGTATGGTCGAACTTGGCGGTTGAGCAGGCTAAGGCCGATCTTGCCTCAGCCCAAGCAACGGCTCGGCAATCTGCGCGTGAGCTAGTGCTCCTCGAAAACCTTGCCAAGCGCAACGCCACTGATCCGCAGGCGATCGATGACGCCCGCGCCAAGGCCGAGTCCGACGCCGCGAAGGTCCTGGCGTTTGAAGCGGCGCTGCACCGGGCGCAAGAGTCGCGCAAGCGTGTCGACATCATCGCGCCGTTTGATGGCATCGTCTCGGCCAAGCTCACCGAAAAGGGCCAGTGGCTGGACGCTGGTTCGTCGGTCGTCGAGGTGGTTTCAACCGGCGAGATCGACGCGGTGATCGATGTGCCCGAGCAGATCATTTCGCAGGTGCCCAAGGGTACGCCGATCGAACTGACGATCACCGCGCTGAACCTGACGATCACCGGCGAGGTCATCGCGATCAACCCGGACGGCTCCAACGCCGCGCGTTCCTATCCGGTCAAGGTGCGTGTCGATGACCGAGATGGCTTGTTGAAAGTCGGCATGAGTGTGACCGCGCGTGTGCCGATCCGTGCCGAAAAAAAGTATATGGTCGTGCCACGAGACGCGGTGCAGTACGCGGCGACCGGGCCGCAGGTGTGGATGTCGCTGGTGATGCCTTCGTCGGCGCCAGGCTCGATGCCCCAAGGCATCCCGATGGATGTGGATGTGTTGTTTGGGGTCGATGGGCAGTTTGCCATAGAGCCCAAGCCGAAGATGCAGGGCATGAATCTGTCTGCGGGGATGGATGTCGTGATCGAAGGGGCCGAGCGTTTGTGGCCGACCCGACCGATGATCGTGATGAAGGGTGACGGGCCAAGTGATAGCGAACCAATTGATGGTGCGTCGAGTGACGCCGCACCGGGCGACGAAGTCAAGCCGCAGCAGTAACCGCGCTGATGCGGCAAGCCGCAGCGCTTCATCGTTGAAATGAGTTTTTCTAATGGACCCGATCCGCTTTGCGATTGATAACCCGGTCAAGGTGGCGGTGGGCGTGATCCTGCTGCTGCTGTTTGGTTTCCTGGCGGTGGTGTCGATCCCGGTGCAACTGACGCCCAACGTGGACCCGACGATCATCACCGTCAGCACTGAGTGGACCGGCAAGAGCCCCGAGGAAGTCGAACGCGAGATCATCGAGGAGCAGGAAGATGTCCTCAAAAACATCTCTGGCCTGGTGAAGATGACCGCGACGGCCACACAGGGCAAGGCCGAGATCGAATTGGAGTTTAAGGTCGGTAAGGGCCTGCAATCGGCTCGGGTCGAGGTGAGCGATGCGCTGCGTGAGGTGCCGGAGTACCCCGATGACGCGGAGGAGCCGGTGATCACCGATGGTGAGGCGGGGCCGGGCAGCCCGATCGCCTGGTTGTTGCTGACGTCGAACACGCCGGGCTTTGATGTGCAGACGCTTGGTGACCTAGCGCAGGACCGGATCAAGCCGATGCTCGAGCGAGCGGAAGGCGTGAGCGAGGCACGGGTCTATGGCGGCCGTGAGCAAGAAGTCCACATCGAATTCGACCCCGAAAAAGTCGCGCAGCGCAAGATCACAATCACGCAGCTCGGCGAATCGCTGGCTCAAGAGAACCTCAACTTTTCCGCTGGCAACTTAAAGGAAGGCCGATACGACCCGCGTATCCGCGTGCTGGGTCAATACGACACGCTGGAGTCGATTCGCCAAACAATCGTGTCGTACGATGAGGCGGGCGGGCCGATCCGGATCGACGATTTAGCGGATGTCGAGTTGACGTTTTCCAAGCGACGTTCGTTCGTCCGCTCGCGGGGTGAGCTTGCGATCGCGATGCCGGTGTATCGTCAGCCGGGCAGTAACGTGATGACGGTGATGGGCGAGCTCAAGAAGGCGATCGATAAGATCAACGGGACAAACGAGGATGACGGCATGCTTGCCTCGGTCGGTGCGTCACTGCAAATAGAGCGTGGCCTGGACGGCGACCCCGAGCTAAACCTGCGGCAGGTCTACGACGAGACGGGCTACATCGAAGATGCGCTGTCGCTTGTGCAGAGCAACCTGATCATCGGCGGTGTGCTCGCGGTGATTGCGTTGCTCTTGTTCCTTGAGATGGGCCGACGGCCGCTGCTGGTGCTCATTGCAACGCCTGTTCTGTTGATCTTTATGCTTGGTGTGTTGCTCTTGCAGAGCGATCAGCCGCTCTGGTGGGCGTCGGCAGGGCTGCTATTGCTTTCCAGTCTAGTCGTGCTGTTCATCGCTCGACCGACGCTGATCATCGCGCTGGCGATCCCGATCTCGGTCATCGGTACGTTTGTGGTCATGTACAGCGCGGGGCGGAACATCAACGTGATCTCGCTGGCGGGCTTGGCGTTCGCGGTGGGGATGGTCGTGGACAACGCGATCGTGGTGCTGGAGAACATCGACCGGCACATGGCCATGGGTAAGCCGCGGGCCAAGGCGGCCTACGACGCGGGTAAGGAAGTCTGGGGCGCGGTACTCGCATCAACACTGACGACCTTGGCGGTATTTTTGCCGGTGCTGTTTATCCAAGAAGAAGCAGGCCAGCTCTTCCGCGACATCGCGCTGGCGATTTGTGCCGCGGTATCGCTGTCATTGATCGTCGCGATCACCGTGATCCCCGCCGCGTCGGCACGTCTGCTGCGTGAACGCCATGGGACAGATGATCGATTCGCCGTGATCAACCCATCTCGCTGGTTCGCCTTGCTGGCACGCGGCTTCGCTCAGGTGATCTACCTGATGAGCTCGCGTAATCCGTTGGGTGTGATGAGCCGAGTGGCGACGGTGGCTCTGTTTACATTTGTTGCGCTAGGCGGGGCGTATTGGCTCATGCCTGCAACGGATTACCTGCCGCGTGGCAACAAGAATCTGGTATTCGGCGTGATCCTCAATCCACCGGGCTACAACATCGATACCGATGAAGAACTGGCGATGCTCGTTGAGGATAAGGTCCGTCCGTATTGGCAAGCAGATAGTTACGACGATTTGAAAGATGCTCCGCCAGTCATGCAAATGGATTTTGCAACCGGACAAATGGTCAAAGTGCCGAAGGTTCCGCCGGTCGATAACTACTTCATCGTTTCATTCAACGGCAGCATGTTCAATGGCGCGACCAGTAAAGACAAAGAAAACGTGGCACCGATCGGCTCGCTGTTGTCTGAGGCCTCGGGCGTGATCCCCGGGGCGTTCGGCTTTGCGGCCCAGCAGTCGCTGTTCGGCCGAGGGGCTTCGGGCTCCCGCGCGATCGAGGTCGAGGTCTCCGGCGAAAGCATGGAAGAAGTCCGCTCTGCGTCGGCGGCGCTGTTCGACCGGTTCATGGAGATGTACGGCCCGATGAACGTCCAGCCCACGCCGGGCAACTTCAATCTCCCTGCACGCGAATTTCAAATCCAGATCGATCGCGTCAAGGCAGCGGACTTAGGTGTCGATGTCGCCGGGCTAGGCCGAGCGGTCAGCGCGATGGTCGATGGCCTGATCATCGGCGACTACCGCGATGGCGGCAACTCGATCGACATCCTGGCCAAGAGTGCTAACGGCCTGAGCTATACGCCCGAGGAACTGTTTGCCTTACCCCTGGCGTATCTAACCGCCGACGGCACGGTGGGCACGATCCCGCTGTCAGCGATCGCAACACAGCGCCGCGCTGATTCGCCGCAATCGATCCAGCGCATCGAAGAACGCCGGGCGGTGACGCTCGCAGTCAGCCCACCAGACGAAATTCCGTTGGAGCAGGCGACACTCGACATCAGGCAGGTCGAGAAGCAGCTCCGCGATCAGGGACAGATCCCGAAGACCATCGAAGTCGAATATGCGGGCTCGGCCAGCAAACTCGACGGCGTCAAGACCGCGATGCTCGGCAAGTGGACCGGCTTCAACAGCGCATCCCTATTTAGCCTCGGTACGAGCCGACTGTTCATCGCTTTGCTCGTGACGTTCCTGCTCATGGCCGCGCTGTTCGAGAGCTTCCTCTATCCCTTGGTCATCATGTTCAGTGTGCCGCTCGCGGCGGTGGGCGGATTCATCGGTCTCGCACTGGTGCGCATCCAGGTCCCCGATCAGCAGCTTGATACGCTCACCATGCTCGGGTTCATCATTCTCATCGGCGTCGTCGTTAATAACGCGATCCTGCTCGTCCACCAGGCGCTGAATTTCATGCGCGGCCTGGGCGAAGGCGAGGGCGACGACACCGGCAAGACTGTCTCTTATACACATCTCC
>JARFRI010000300.1 GCA_029287335.1 Phycisphaera sp.
TCAATAGCCTTGCCGCCTTCGACACGGATGCCTGCAAATGCTTTTGCAATAAACGCATTAGGGCACAGCGCATCGAGCGCTGATACGACTCGCTCAGAACAACACACTGCGGTTGAAGTCACATCCTCCATGATATCTGGCCACCGCTTTCCACCTTCGACGTGCAGCAACGAGCCGTCGTAAGAAAATGTCCTTCCCGACTCGTCATTGATCTCGATCTGCAAACCGCTTGGCCCACACTTACGTGCAAACGAACTTTTGGATGCTGATGTGAATCGGAAAAATGATGTCATGTGTCGCACTCGTGCGCCGGGCTGAAGCCCGGCCTACTCTTTCGCCTCAATCCGCCACGCGATCGCGTAGTCCCACGCCATCTTGGTGTCGTCGGGGCTGCGGACGATGCGGAGGGTGTACTTACCCGGCTCGAGTGTCGGCAGGTGGATGAGTTCGACGTTGTCGACTTTGCTGGTGCTGGCGGCGACCATGGTTTCGCTGCCGTCGGCTTCGGTTTTGATCAGGCCAAGGTTGAGGTTGGGGACATACGTGCCGGGGTTCCAGATCTCCCGTGATTCGCCGGTCTCGTTGTTGACGAGTTTGGCTTTGCCGCCCAGCACACGGCGGTGCCAGACCAGCGCGATGCCGGTCTCACCCTGCTCGACATCAACGGTGAACGAATAGGTGCGCACGCTGCCGGGGTCCATGGTGGCGAACGACCAGCCGTAGCGTTGCTTGGTCGGCTGGTCCGGTGTCGCCCAGCCGCCTTTGAGGATGACCAGCGAGCGGTCCAACTCGACGACGCCCGCGCCGAGCTTTCGGTCGAAGGGCTCGCCCTCGGGCGGTGCCCAGCGATCGGGCCGACGGGCCCCGGCGAAGAGCACGGCCTTGATGACTTCGCTGCGCGCCGCGTCTTTGTTTTTCTCATCGGCCTCGGCAAGCCGATCGGCGTATTCAAGCAGCGCTGCGCAGACACCGGTGACGATCCCGGTCGTCCAACTTGTCTTGTCCGACGGGGCGGCGATGTCGGGCTTGCATCGCCCTTCACCTTCGATCTCGGTTAAGCCATCAGAGTGAACGCTTGAGCCCGTGCCGACGCTGATCACGTTGTAGGCGCTGGCAAGGAGTTGGGGGATCTTGCCGGGCTTGTTGTCGACGCCACAGACGACGAGGATGTCGTTGGTATCGATGGCGTAGTCGACACGTCGTAGGGCCAGCGCGGCCGAGGGCGACTGGTGTGCGATCCATGAATGGTTGAAGACGCGCGCAGGGTGGTCGTCGCGGGGGTTGTCGGCGGTGCCCGCATTGAGGTAGCCGGTGGTGATCCAGTCGCTGACGGTCCAGCCGTGGATGGCGCGGACCCCTTGGCCGGCGGACTGTGGGCCGGCGATGTAGGTCGCGACGGCGGTGGCGTGGCCGTTGAGCTTGGACTCGCCGGACTCGGGGATGAACCCGGTGCCGGGCAGGGCCTTGTTGTTGGTGTCCGCGAGGTAGCCGGTGTTTTCGTTGCCCTCGACCTGGCCGACGACGATGTCCCGGCCCATGGGCATGTCCGCTTCCAGACGCTTCTTGGCATGGACCCAGCCGATGCGGTGCCTTGTGCTGGCGGCACGCTCCTCCAGCGTCGCCGGCGGGATCGGCTCGGTCAGGCTCGTGCCCGAATCGGCCTGCGTCGCTGACAAACTGCTGGTGACATCAACCAGCACCACCGCCCCAGCCGATAGCGTGATTAAAACCAGCCCCGTGATGTATCGCCTGTTGATTAACATGACATCTACTCTATCGGCTTGTCGGGTTTGCAGCGCCCATGACCTACCCGAGAAGCCCCACCCCGCTCAAGCGGGCTGGCCGTTCCGGTCCACCGTTCACACAAATGACGAACCCGATGGAACAAACGCACACCCCCCGGCGTCCGCTTGCATAGAAACACGCTTCAATAGACCAAATTGAACCCACAGAACCCGCAACGTCCTGTAAGATAGGACCGGCGACGTGATCACGGACGATCCGATGCCCCAACCAAACGAAACAGGGAGCCCATGATGAATCGCGCCACGCTCGCAACCGCCCTCGCCGCTGTGCTGATGGTCTTCGCCTCGATCCCCGCCTTGGCTCAGGATGCGCCGTTCATCGGCGTCGTCACCGAAGACAAGGTCGAGGTTCGCTCCGGTGCCGGCCGAGCCTACTACGTCGTCGGCGAACTCAAACAAGGCGAGATGGCCCGGGTCGAAAAGGTCCTCTTCAACCAGACCTGGTACCAGATCCGCGTCACCCCAGGCGTCAACAGCTACGTCTCCAAGGCCTTCGTCGATGCACAAGGCGACGGCGAGACCGGCACCATCAACGCCAACCGCACCGAGTTCAAAGCCGCCTCCACCCGTGGTCCCGGCGAGTCCTACCGCGTCCAAGGCACCCTCTCCAAGGGTGACACCGTCACCATCCTGGCCGAGGAAGGCAACTTCTACAAGATCGTCCCGCCCAAGGACGCCTTCGTCTTCATCCCTGCGGGCACCCTTCGTAAAGCCACCGCCGCCGATCTTGAAAAAGCAGGTGACGACAAGCCGGAGAAACCCGAAACGACCGACAAGCCCGAGACCACCGACAAGCCGGAAGAACCCGTCAAGCCTGTCGAGCCGGTGAAGCCCGTTGAACCGATTAAGCCTGTCGAGCCGGTGACGCCAACCACGCCGGAAACACCCGAGACGCCAGAAACGCCGGAGACACCCGAAACACCGATCAAGCCTGACGCCACACAGATCCCCACCCCGCCGTCCACCGATGGCTGGCCCAAGGCTCCGAAGGTCGAAGTCGAGACACCTGCTCGAAGCGAGGCACTCAAGGCCGTCGAGATGAAGGTGCTGCCTTACTTCAGCCTGCCGATCGAGAAGCAGCCGCTGGACAAGATGGCCGCCGCGTACCAGAACCTGCAGGCCTACGACCTGCCCAGTATCGATGAGCAGATCGTTGATGTCCGCCTGCGTCTGATCGAGCGTCGTCAACAGATCGTCGCCACGATGGACAAGGCCACCGTCGCGCAGAAGACCACCCAGGCCCGTACCGTCATCACCGCCAAAGAAGACCTCGAGCCTTTGCCCGACCGCTACACCGCCGTGGGCCTGCTGATGCCCTCTACCGTGTACGACGGTGGATCGCTGCCGCTGCTGTACCGCGTCGTCGATGCATCCACCTCCTCGCGGACCCTCGCTTACGTCGCACCGAGCAAAGACCTCAACATCGGTGCGATGCTCAACCAACTCGTCGGCGTCGTCGGCACAACCACCTACGACCGAGCCCTCAAACTCAACGTCATCACCATCGACCGCGTCGTGATGCTCGAAGCCGAAGGCGAACTCGATTCGGTTGAAGAAGACGTCGAAGAAGCGGCTGACGCCGTTGAAGAATCGGCCGAAGAAGAATCGGTCGAAGGGCCCACCAAGTAACGCGACCCTAATTT
>JARFRI010000326.1 GCA_029287335.1 Phycisphaera sp.
AGCTGGTTGTACTTCGCCGCGAGGTCGATCTGGGCTTCGAGGATTTGCAGTTCGTTCTTCGAGTTTTTGTTCAGGCCGATCTCGCCGATGCCAAGGACGTTGGGACGCCCAAGGAAGTCGGGGATCATCGCGATGACCTCATGGGCGAAGCCGGGGTCCTCGGCTTCCTTGGGGTTGATGCACAGCCAGCAGTGGTGGGTGATGCCGAACTGTGCCGCACGCTTGGGCTCGGGTCTTCACCGAGATCATCTCTAAGGACGCCGACATCGCCACGCGTGATGCGGCTTATGCCAAGGTGACCAACCTGAAAATTGGCTGGGTCTTCGCGCTGAAGGAGGACGATGAGCCCAATCGCTTCTTCGTACGCGAGCTGCGTTTTGATTTAAGTAAGATCAAGAATCCCGAGGGTCAAGACACGAAAGAGAATCGGAATCCCGGCGCGATCGCCCACGTGGTCGGTGCGCCGTTGCTGCCCAACCCCGCCGACCTCGAAGGCACGTCGAGTACGACGTCCACGGCAACGACCGGCGGGGTTAAGCTTGAGGGCACCGACACGTATGCCGACGTGAGCGAGAAACTGCCCAGCGCTTTTGCGGCGGCGGCGTCGAGCCTGAATCTAGATAAGACGGCGGACCCATGGGTACTCAAGTCCGGCCGAGAGGAAAAAGTGCAATCCGGCCGTGGCGGCAAGCGCAGCTCAGTCAGCGAGATCTGGGTCCAGCCTTCGGACCGGCTGGTTCGCCTCAAGCTCGATGCGCAGAAGGCTAAGTCGCTCTACGGAAGAGCCATCGCCAAGGCCGAAGCACTCAACGTGATGCGCGTCAAAGACGAGGGTGGCAATTTCTACAGTGCTGTCGGCTACGCACTGTTGCGGGCGGATCGATCGATGGAGATCGACATCCGCGAGGACGCCTTTAACCGCGGCCTGAGCGCTAGTGAGTTACCCAATGTCAAGGCCGGCGAAACGCTGATGGTCTACTTCCAGGTCCCCATCGGCACGAAAATCACCGCCTATGTGGTCGGCGCCAACGAGCAGCAATTCGAAGAAACACTACTCGTCGGCGACCCCGGACGATAACCAACCGATCGGTGGGCGTAAACTCGCAGCCATGGGTGAGCCAGACGAATTCGCAGGCAAGCAAGTAACCGTGATGGGCCTGGGCCGATTCGGCGGGGGCGTCGGCGTGACGCGCTTTCTTGTGGCCCGCGGCGCGGATGTGCTGCTGACCGATCTGGAGCCGGCAGACAATCTCGAAAAAAGCATCGCGCAGATCCAAGACCTTGTGGATGCGGGTTCGGTTCAGCTACGCCTGGGCGAGCACAACGTCAGCGACTTTACGACTTGTGATTTGGTGGTGGTCAACCCTGCGGTGAAGCCGGGCAACCGGTTCGTGCGAGCCGCACAGGCCGCGGGGATCGAGGTGACGACGCAGATGCGGCTACTGGTTCAGCGGCTGCCCAATCGGTTGCACACCATCGGCGTGACGGGTTCTGCGGGTAAGTCCACGGTGACCGCGATGATCGGACACGTACTGGGGAAAGTGTTTGAGAAAGGCATTTCAACGCCAAGTCGCCAAGTCGCCAAGACGCCAAGCAAGGCAAAAGTCTGGGTCGGCGGCAACATCGGCGGGTCACTGCTGCCACACCTCGAAGAGATCGGCGAAGACGACTGGGTTGTGCTGGAACTATCGAGCTTCATGCTGGAACGTTTGAAGAAGGACGCACACTTCCCGGGTTGGTCTCCACACATCGCGGTGATTACGAACATCAGCCCGAACCACCTGGATTGGCATGGGACGATGGCGGAATATGTCGCAGCGAAGCAGGTGATTTTGGCACACCATGATTCATCGGCTAGAGTCATTTTGGGACTCGGTGTTAAAGACTTGCTTGTCCTTTCAGATCAAGCAAAACACTATGGCGCATGGACCAAAGCGTTAAACAATCTGAGTTTGCTCGTTCCCGGAGAACACAATCAAACAAACGGGTATATCGCAATTCGTGCGGCAACGATGGCCACGAGCGGTGAACCTTCCGAACTGGCTGAATATCTCGCCGACTTCCCCGGCCTGCCACACCGCCTGCAACTTGTCGCCGAACACAACGGCGTCCGCTACTTCAACGACAGCAAGTGCACGACGCCCGAGGCGGCGATGCTCGCGATTCAAGCGTTTACCGAAAGCGACGATAAGCCCGGGATTCACCTCATCCTCGGCGGTAAAGACAAGGGCAGCGACATGAAGCCGCTTGCCGGCTTAGCAGCCGAGAAGTGCAAGGCGGTGTACACGATTGGTGCGTTGGGCGAGACGATCGCGGGGTTGATTGATACGGCCGCGGAAGCGACCTCCGCCGAGGCGCAACGGCCCGACACGTGTGGTGGGGTGAGTTGGCCTGAGGCGACGGCCGAGGTGGTGCGCTGTGGTGAACTCGATCAAGCGGTTGCTGAAATCAAACAGCGCATCAAGCCCGGTGATGTCGTGCTGCTCTCACCCGCTTGCGCGTCGTGGGATCAATTCGATAACTACGAGCAGCGCGGCGAGCGCTTTATCGAGTTGGTTAAGCCGTAAGGCCATGCATGACGCGACAAGTCGCGGCGCTTCATGATCAATCGCAGTCTCCATGAATCGCCGCGAGTTCTCGCGTCAAATCGGCACCGCCGCCATCTTGAACGCCGCTGCGATCATCAGCAGCACAAACGCGAACCGCACGTACTGCACCGGCAGGCTGTGGGTTAGCTTCGCCCCCAGACCCGCGCCTAGGATCGCGGTCGGGGCAAGCACCAACGCCAGCATCAACGCGGTCTGCCAGGCGGGGTCGGCGTCGAGCGTATTGGGGTAGTGTTGATTCAGCGTGCCGAGCTTGAGCAGGGCTCCGATCCCGGCACTAAACATCATCACAAACGACGAGTTGGCGATCGCGTTGCGCAGCGGGATCTTGGTAAGCATCTGTTGCAGGGGCACCGCCAGAGCGCCGCCACCGATGCCCAGGAGTCCTGCGGCCAGGCCCATGACGCCGCCCGCCGCGCCGGTTCGCAGCGGTGTGATCTTCGCGTTGTCCATGTGGTTACGCGGTTTGCCCGCGTTGAGGTGGATGAGCTTGCGGATATTCACGATGACGACATAGACCAGAAAGATCGCGAGGATGCGTCCCAGCCAGAGCCCGCCGACCTCGTTTTTGAAGATGCTCAGGTTGCTGGCGAATACCCCGACGACGATGGCGACGATCGCCACGGGCAGCATCCACCGCAAGACATCGGGCGTCAGCGCCCCGGCTTTGCGGTGTCGCATTGCGGCGGGGATGGCGACCGCGAGGTTCGCGGTCATGGCTGCGGCCTGATAGAGGTGCTGATTCTCGCCGGTGCCGAAGAGTATGGCTAGGCCTGGGATGGTGATGACGCTGCCGCCGACGCCCAGGAGCCCGCCAAGGGTGCCTGCGAGCAGGCCGATGAAGGCGATGAGCACCAAAGTGTCGGGCTGAAAAGGGTCGGGCATTTTTTTAGCATACTTGGCGTTGGATTGGCTCGCTTCGTCAGTTGAGGCGTGTAGAATCATCCGAAGCGCTGCTCGTAGTACCTTGTAGCCTATTTGGCCGATCTCTATAGAGAACACTCGGCCGACTCTGGACCGCCCCAATCAGCCGACCCGATGTGTCGGAGCGAAACGCCCATGTCACAACCGCTCGATTTTTCTGCAGGCAACCTCGTCTATGCCGAGGCTCAATATGAACGCTATCTTGCCGACCCGCAGTCGGTAGACGAGCACTGGCGCTCGCTGTTTGTGAGTTGGCAGGCGGACCTCAATGGCTCTGCGTCACGCATCGGCCCCAGCTTCACGCCGCGCAGCATCTACGACCCGGCCGGCACCATCGCGCACTCGCCGATCAGCACGAACGGCCAGCCCGTACACGTCGTCGCAGCATCGCCGGTCACCGGCACCGATGCGGCGCTGCAGCACCGAGTGGACATGCTCATCCGTAACTACCGGATGCTCGGCCACAACACCGCCCACTTCAACCCGCTCAAGCGCGAACCTTCACCGCCGCACCCGGAACTGACCACCGAGTTTTATGGGTTTACCGAAGAGGATTTAGACAAGCCGTTCGTCACCCTCTCGACCGTGCCCGGCAAGCGGACGCGCACCATCCGTGGGCTCCTGGATCAGCTGTACCGGACTTATTGCGGACAGATCGGCGTGCAGTTCATGCACATCGACGACCTGCCCACGCGGCGCTGGCTACAGCAGCGGATGGAAGAGTCGCACAACGAGATCAAGCTGTCACGTAAAGAGCAGATCCGCATCCTGACGCGCCTGACCGACGCGACGCTCTTTGAAGAGTTCATCCAGCGGAAGTTCATCGGTGCCAAATCGTTCTCGCTG
>JARFRI010000230.1 GCA_029287335.1 Phycisphaera sp.
CGGGCGGCATGACCCACCGGGCAATCCAAAAAACCACAACAAAACGAGGTCTTCGGGCCTCGTTTTTTTCATCCCGAACGATCGGTCCGACGCGCCGGGAGGCGGGATTGGCCCTGGATGGCTCTGAGGGGCGGTCAAGTACAGATTTATTCTTGAAATGGCCGTCGAGACGAGTTGACAGGGGGTTGAGAATGGTTAAACTACTCGGCTCGCCTCAGGCTGGTCGCATGTGTTGCGGCAGGCCCGTGAGGAACGGGATTTAAACCCCAAAGGCTCTTTGAAATGACGGCAGGCAAGATTCGAATCAGGATGGAAGCATACGATCACCAAGCGCTGGATGCGTCCGCCAAGGAGATCGTCGATCACGCCAAGCGTACGAGTGCGAAGGTCTCTGGCCCCGTGCCGTTGCCGACGCGGATCGAACGCTACACCGTCCTGCGAAGCCCGCACGTCAACAAGAAGAGCCGAGAGCAGTTCGAGATCCGCACCCATAAGCGGATCATCGATATTAAAGACTACAGCCCACGAACGATCGAGGCGTTGAACCGTCTGATCGTTCCCGCTGGCGTATTTGTAAAAATCCTTGCCTAGGCCCAGCCGAAAGCAAATTGTTTAGATAGACCCAGTTCAACATGGGGCACGATCCTCTGACGCGAGTCACGATCCGCTGAAAGGCACCCCAGGAGACTCCACGATGGCAAACGTAATCCTAGGTCGGAAAGTCGGCATTACCCGGCTGTACGACGAAGAAGGCAAGAACATCCCGGTGACAGTCATTCAGGCTGGCCCGTGCTTTGTTAGCCAGATCAAGACGACTGAAACTGACGGCTACGACGCGGTGCAAATCGCGTTCGAAGATATCAAGGGCCGTAACTCCACGTTCCAATTGATCGGCCACGACGCAAAGGCGGGCTTAGCCCCCAAGCGGTTCCACCGCGAACTGCGTCTGGGTGCAGGCGAAGCGGATGCGTTTGAGCTTGGCCAAGAGATCGGCGTCGATGTGTTTGAAGGCACCAAGTTTGTCGACATCATCGGCACCAGCAAGGGCAAAGGCTTTCAAGGTCCAATGAAGCGACACGGCTTCAAAGGTAAGGAAGCGACTCACGGCGTGAAGCGCAAGCACCGCTCGCCCGGTGCGATCAGCGGCCGATCCAGTAATCTGGGTACCGGTAAGCCTAAAAAGGGCATCCGCATGGCTGGCCGAATGGGCGGGGACCAAGTCACCTGCCGAAGCGTGCTGATCGTCGGCATTGATAAAGAAAAGGGATTGCTTCTTGTTAAGGGGCCGGTCCCTGGACCAAATACAGGCTTGATTTACGTCAAGGAGGCCACACGGCTTTACAAGCAAAAGGCAGCGATTGCCAAGGCGTCGTAAGTCGGCGGGCTAAGTAGCCCGGTACCCGAAACTGCATCGTCGCAACAACACGGCTCTCAACCGAGTCCAAGAGGCAAACCATCGGCCATCCGGCCTGCCTCTCGCGGCGAACCCAACGCATGCCCCAGAATACCTGGTCAGCAGGCACCGTAGGTAGATAACGATGATCGAAATACCCGTATACAACACGTCCGGCAAGCAGACCGGTACCCTCGAAATCGACGAGCAAAAGCTCGGCGGCGAGGTGCGCCCCGCGCTGCTTAAGCAGGCTTACGTCCGCGCCCACGCCAATCGTCGGCCCGACAACTCCACCACCAAGTCGCGTGGTATGGTTGAAGGCTCGACCCGCAAGCTCTACAAGCAAAAGGGCACCGGCAACGCACGCCGTGGCGACAAGAAGGCCAACATCCTTCGCGGTGGTGGCCACGCCAAGGCAAAGGTCCGCCACTCATGGCGACAGGACATGCCGGCCAAGATGCGTAAGCTCGCCAACCGCAACGCCATTCTGGCCAAAGCGATTGATGGCGAGATCCGCCTGGTTGAGTCCTTCGGCATGGAGAAGCCTTCGACCAAAGCATTTAAGGCCCTGATCGACGCCCTTAAGATTGATCGCACCTGCCTCGTCGCGTTCAGCGACACCCGTGGCGCGGAAGCAAAGTCCGCTGCCAACCTCGAACACGTTGACCTGACCCAGATCGATCGGCTTAACACCTTCGACCTGCTGAATCACCGCTACCTCGTCGCTGAAAAAAGCGTCTTCGAGGACTACATCGCCCGCGCCACCGCCTCCGTCAAGGAAGTTATGGCACAGCAGGAGGTTGCCGCCTAATGGAACCCACCCACGTCATCAAGCGACCGTTAATTACCGAGAAGTCGACCTTCGAAGCGGCGGGCGAGATCCCGCGCGGCAAGAATGCCGGCCAGCCGATCAACCGCTATTCGTTTGAGGTTGACTCACGTGCTCGCAAGGGCGAGATCGCCAAGGCGATCGAGGCGATCTACAACGTCCGCGTTGTGAAGGTCAATACGCAGACCCGTAAGGGCCAGTACTTCCGCACGAAGTTCGGCCCGGGCAAGACCTCGACCTGGAAAAAAGCACTGGTCACCCTCCACAGCGAAGACCGGATCGACCTGTTCTAAGAAACACCGGGCCTAACGCCCTTTAGATAGAGAGCCAACTATGGCAGTCCGCATCTACAAACGAACCACGCCCGGCCGGCGTAACGCTTCGGTCAACCTCTACAGCGAGGTCACCAAGACCAAGCCCGAGAAGACCCTTCTTCAGAAGAAGACGAAGACCGGCGGCCGTAACCACCACGGCAAGTTGACCGACCGCAACATCGGTGGCGGCAACAAGCAGCGCTATCGCCGCATGGACTGGTCGCGGAAGAAAGACGACATGGTCGCGACCGTGATCGGTGTTGAGTACGACCCGAACCGCTCGGCCAACATCGCCTTGGTCCAGTACGAAGACGGCGAGAAGCGATACATCATCGCACCGAAGGAACTGACCGACGGCGACACGATCGTCTCGTCCAGCGTCAAGGTTGAGCCTAAGGTCGGCAACTGTATGCCGATCAAGTTCATCCCGACCGGCTTGAACATCTACTGCGTCGAGATCCAGCCAGGCAAGGGTGCACAGCTCTGCCGATCAGCCGGCACATACGCCCGCCTAACCAACCGCGAAGAAAACTGGGCAACGATCACGCTGCCTTCCGGCGAAGTGCGACAGGTCTCGGTCAACTGCCGAGCCACCATCGGCGGCGTTGGCAACACCGACCACAACAAGACCAAGCTCGGCAAGGCCGGTATCAGCCGAAAGCTCGGCCGACGACCCCACGTCCGCGGCATGGCTAAGAACCACCACGAACACCCGATGGGTGGCGGCGACAACAGCTCGTCAGGTAACCGTCCACCGGCCTCGAAGACCGGCGTCCTCGCCAAGGGTGGCGGCACCCGTAAGCGTGGCAAGAACTCCAACAAGCGGATCATCCGCCGACGCACCAGCAAGCGTTACGGCCAACTGAAACTCCGCGGCTAAGCCCCGGAATTGAACCCGCCAGCGAACCAGACCCACAGAAACTACCAGGAACAGTGAATGTCACGCTCCCTCAAAAAAGGCCCATACGTCGATCTAAAGCTTTACCGCAAGGTCGAGAAGCTCAACCAGCAGGATCGCCACGAGCCGATCAAGACCTGGGCCCGCGCCTGCACCATCGTGCCCGAATTTGTCGGCCACACCTTCATGGTACACAACGGCAACAAGCACCTGCCCGTGCTCGTCACCGAAGACATGGTCGGGCATAAGCTCGGCGAATTCGCGCTGACCCGCACCTTCCGATCGCACACCACCGGCACCAAGGCCCAGCGCGCCGCCGGCATTAAGTAACCAACCAGCCGCTTGCGGCTTAGCACGCAACCAGCCCGAGACCCAACGATGGCTTACACCAGTAAATACCGCATGGCCCGGATCAGCCCGACCAAGGCCCGCCCCGTCATGGACCTCATCCGTGGCAAGCGGATCGACGAGGCGACCATCATCCTGCAGATGAGTAAGCTCCGCGCTGCTGTGATGATCAAGGGCGTCCTCGACTCGGCCGTCGCCAGTGCCGACCAGGCCGAGGCCAACGTCCGTAACCTGATTATCACCGATGCCCGCGCCGACGCAGGCCCGACCATGAAGCGTTTCCAACCCAAGGACCGTGGCCGAGCCCACCCCATCCTGAAGCGCACCAGCCACCTGACCATTGCCGTGGATTCCAAGTAACAGATCAATGAAGCGACGCGGCTCCGCCGCGCAACACACCGAGAGACACATGGGACAAAAAGTTCATCCATTTGGATTCCGCGTCGGGATCACCGAGGCCCACAAAAGCCGTTGGTACGCGCCGAAGGCGTTGTACGGCGAGCTACTTGTTGAGGACTTCAAGATCCGTAAGTTCCTCGACAAGGAACTCAACCGCCGTGGCCCTTTCGCCGCCGTCTCCGATATCCACATCGAACGGACGCGTGAAGAGCTGAAGATCATCGTCAAGACCGCGCGTCCTGGCCTGGTGATTGGGCCCAAGGGTGCGAACATCGACGCCCTGACCGCTCAGCTCCAGCAGATGACCGGCCGAAACGTGTCGCTCAACTGTGTCGAAATCACCAACCCCGACGCGGACGCACAGCTGGTCTGCGAGTCCATCGCCGAGCAGCTCGCCAAGCGTGCCAGCTTCCGCCGCGTGATGAAGATGAAGGCCGAGGCGACGATGGGCGCCGGTGCCAAGGGCGTGAAGATCCAGATGTCTGGCCGCCTGGGTGGCCATGAAATGTCCCGCCGCGAAGACATCCGTATGGGTGCCGTTCCGCTGCAGACCCTGCAGGCCGAAGTCGACTATGGCTTCGCTGAATCGCTGACGACCTACGGGATCATCGGCGTGAAGGTATGGATCTACAAGGGCATGTACCACGAGGTGCAGGAAGGCGAGATCGCCTCCAAGGCCGCTGGTGCCCGACCCCGTGCTCGTGGCCGCCGTTAATTTGAACTGAACCGTAAACACCCCCTCGCAGCAATTGCTTGCGATGAGTTGGAGCATAAACGATGCCCCTGATGCCAAAAAGAGTGAAGTTCCGCAAGGAACACCGCGGCAAGCTGAAAGGCAATGCCTCCCGTGGCAACTTTGTTGCTTACGGCGAGTACGGCCTGCAACTGACCGAAGGCGGCTGGTTGTCTGCACGAGTGATTGAGGCCGGCCGTATTGCCGCCCGTCAATACGTCTCGCGTGAAGGCAAGCTGTTCGTCCGCGTCTTCCCCGACAAACCCATCTCCAAGAAGCCCTTGGAACAGCGTATGGGTAAGGGTAAGGCCGAGCCCGAGTATTGGGCCGCCCGCGTCAAGCCCGGCACGATCATTTATGAGATCTCCGGCGTGCCCAAGGACCTGGCCAAGGCCGCGTTCGCCCGTGTGGCACACAAGATGCCATTCAAGTGCCGCTTCGTGGAGCGTCGCCACGCGTAAACCAACAACCCCGCTCATCGCCGCTTGCGGCTTAGCAGGAACATAGCCATGCCAATCAAAAAAGATGAACTACACAACATGAGCGACCCGGCGATCGTGGAAGAGACCAAGCGTCTCCGCGACCGACTCTACGAACTGCGTCAGCAGGCCGTAACCGAGCAGCTCGAAAACAACCGCGAGCCCGGCAACATCAAGAAAGATATTGCCCGGCTGATGACCGAAAAGCGCATGCGCGAAATTAGCAAGGAAACCGCCTGATGTCCGAGACCAACACCAAGAAAGTAACCGGCACCAAGGTCGGCGTCGTCACCAGCTCCAAGCGGGACAAGACGCGCACCGTCGCGGTGGAATTCCAAAAGGTCCACGCCAAGTACGGCAAGCGTCTGCGCCGCCAAGCCAAGTTCCAGGTGCACGACGAGAGCAACGACAGCAACGAAGGCGACCGCGTTGAAATCGCCCAGTGCCGACCACTGAGCAAGACCAAAAGCTGGCGTCTGGTCAAAGTGCTCGAGCGTGCCCCCGAAGCCGTTTCGCACAGCGACGAAGCGCCCGCCGCCGACTAACTCGGCATTGTCCAGAGAACCCGCCGCGGCTTGCCGCGTGAACGATACAAAAGAAACCAACCGCGACTAAACCCGCGTTTAGCGTAGGAACAAGCGATGATCCAAGCAGAATCCAGAGTCGATGTAGCGGACAACAGCGGCGCGAAAATTGCGTACGTGATCCGTGTGCTGGGCCGATCGACCGGCCGCGGTAAGTTCACCCGCCCAAGCGCTTCGCTGGGTGACCGCGTGGTGTGCTCGGTTAAGAAGGCGCTGCCCGGCAGCGACATCAAGACAGGCACGATCGTCAAGGGTGTCGTCGTCCGGACGAACTACCCCGTGCGACGCTCCGACGGCAGCTACGTCCGCTTCGATAAGAACGCGATCGTCCTCATCGACGACAACGGCAACCCCCGTGGCACACGCATCTTTGGTGCCGTCGCCCGTGAACTGCGTGAGCAGAGCTATATGAAGATCGTCTCGCTCGCCAGCGAGGTTGTCTAAGGAATTGAACCAACAACGTGCGAGTACGCTCGCACGCTAAACGCAAACGACTAGAAGCTAAAGGCTTAGAACATGGCACGACATATCCGCAAAAACGACGAGGTCATCGTGACCGCTGGCTCCGACAAGGGCTCACGCGGGCGCGTGGTCCAGGTGCTCACCGGTCAAGACCGCGTGATCATCGAGGGCATCAACGTCCGACGCAAGCACGTCAAGCCGACCCAGTCCAATCCCCAGGGCGGCGTCGTATCCGTGGCGATGCCGATCCACATCAGCAACGTCTCACCTGTTGACAAGAATAAGAAAGCCACTCGTGTCCGTTTTGAAACCAACAAGGATGGCGAGAAGGTCCGCGTCGCAGTGACGACCGGCGAAACCCTTTCCGTCCTCAAGAAGGCACGCAAGTAAACAAACCCGCCTAAGTCGACCACGCAC
>JARFRI010000398.1 GCA_029287335.1 Phycisphaera sp.
ATCGACACGCTCACCTACACCGGCCCGGCCACGATCGCCGGCCGAGCGCTCGGCACGACCTTCACCGTCGACGCCTTCCCCCGCGTCGGCTTATATGAAACGAAGGCGGATGTCCCGACCCGCTACAAACAACTCGCGGTCAACCTGCTCGACACCGCAGAAAGCGACCCCCGCGTCGCCCCGACCTTAGCCATCGGCACCAGCAGCCAACAAGCCCAGGCCCAGGCCGTCGAAGTCCGCAAAGAGATCTGGCCCTGGTTCGTCTGGGGCGCGCTGGCGGTGCTACTGCTGGAGTGGATGGTGTATACGCGACGGATGCATATCTGAGATCAATTGATGCTGATGCGTTTTCTGAGATCAATCTGGTGGATCTTTCTCGCAGTCGTTGCGGCCTTCTTTGGCGCGGTCTTGGGACTGATCGCGATTGGTGTATTCGCGTCATCAGTCACAATCAGTAGTGCACTGATCAGCATGGGGGTCGGCGCGGTGTTGATGGGTGGATTGACGCTGCTTTACCCCAAGCCAATGGAAACAATCCTCGATGCCGTTGGCATCGCGGCTGATATTTAATTCTGTGTTTATCTGGTTGCAGGTGCGGTTACAAAACCGAACCATCGATCAATGCTTCAAGCCACTTCCTGCATCGGCTTGGTCCGTGGATCGGGTAGCGGCTTGCCTTCGGATTCGTAATGATCGATCACGTCCTGCACGGTTTCGCAGAGTTGCTCGTAGACAGCGATCGGATCGTCGCCATGGATACCCGTAATGAGATCAGGGCAGTGACCGATATAGACCTCATCTTCTTCACTCCACTGCACCCATTTGTGGTATCGGTCAATCGGTTTCATCTTGTACCTGCTTGATCGCTTTGGCGACCTGTTTTTCTTGATAAGGTTTCGCGTCGGCGCTGTCTTTGCCGCTGAGGGTTACCGCCCCTTGAAATCTAGCATGTGTGAACTTGCGATGCGAGCCTTTTCCGCCTTTTATCTGTGCGAAGCCCGCGTCTTGCAGATCACTAATAAGAACTTTGATCTTTTTAGGCACGCCTCAATCCCCGGTTTGAAATCCCGTCACGCATCAAACTTCCCGACCAACTCCACCTGCACCTCATCGACCGTGAAGCCCATGCGGTCGCGGATGGTGTCCAAGACGTGTTGGGGCAGGTTGTCGAGGATGAGTTGAGAGATGTCGTCGGGGGCGTCGGCGACTTTGCCCGTGCAGCGGTCGCGGAGGTGGGTGTGCGGTTGGCGGTGGGCGTCGTAGCGGGCGCTGCCGTTGGACCCGGCGTCGGGGAGCTTGAGGATCAGGCCCGCGTCGTTGAACGCTTCGAGCGTGTTGTACACCGTCGCCAGAGAGACGCCGGGGAGTTGACCCTGGACCTGACGATAAAGCTCGTCCGCAGTGGGGTGGCAGCGGGTCTGCGTCAGTGCGCGATAGATCGCGGTGCGCTGCTTGGTGCAGCGCAGGTTGTGCTGGGCGAACAACTCGGCAGATTGGTCAGGGCATTCACATGACATCGTTAGACAACTATATCGGCTGTATTGACGGTTTTCCACACTGGGTGCGCAATTGCGACTGGGTTGCGGTAACGAATCTGGAATAGGCACGAGTCACTAGGCAAGGCTGGGAGGCCTTTCTTAATTCTAGTCCCCATTCCCGATTCCCTAGTCCCTCCAACGCCCGCTAAACTATCCCGCTCATGCCAAGCAAAAAAAGCAAATCAACTAGCGCCTCAAAGCCCATGACCTACGCCCAGTCCGGCGTGGATATCGAGGCGGGCGACGCCGTGGTCGGCCTGATCAAGCACCACATGCGCCGGACCTACGGCCCGCGCGTCCTGGGCCAGCACGGCGCCTTCGCAGGCTGCTTTCGGCTCGACTACAACGAGCGCCTCTTCCAACGCAACTACAAAGACCCTGTCCTCGTCGCCTGCACCGACGGTGTGGGGACGAAGGTCCTGCTTGCGGTGGAGACGGGGATCCTCGACAAGATCGGCCAGGACTGCGTGGCGATGAACGTGAACGACATGATCGTTCAGGGCGCCGAGCCTTTGTTCTTCCTGGACTATGTCGCGGTACACGAGGTGATCCCCCAGCAGACGGCCGACATCGTCAAGGGCGTGGCCGACGGATGCTCGCTGGCGGGTTGTGCGCTGCTCGGCGGGGAGACCTCGGAGATGCGCGATGTCTACAAGAAGGGCGATTTTGATCTGGCGGGCTTTGCGGTCGGCGTGGTGGAGTTGAAGAAAGTGATCGCTGGGCCGGAGCGTGTCGAAGCGGGGGATGTTGTCCTGGGTTTAGCCAGCAGCGGCGTGCATAGCAACGGCTACTCACTGGTCCGAGCGATCCTCAAAAAGAAACGCCTGAAGCTCGACAAGGTCTACAAGGAACTCGATACCGACCAGACCCTTGGCGAGGTCCTGCTCGAGCCGACGCGCATCTACGTCAAGCCGATCATCGAGGTCCTGCACAAGTACAAGGTCAAAAAGCCCATCTCTGCCATGGCCCACATCACCGGCGGCGGCCTGCCCGGCAACCTCAACCGCTCTTTACCTACTGACTTGGATGCAAAGATCGACAAGACGAACTGGGACATCCCGCCGATCTTCAAGTTCCTGCAGGGCAAGGGCAACGTGAGCGAAGCGGAGATGTACAAGGTCTTCAACATGGGCATCGGCTACACGATCATCGTCCGCCCGCACTTCGCCGAGGCGGTGCAGAAGCAGCTACAAAAGGCTGGCGAAACCGTCTTCCGCATGGGCGAGATCGTCAAGGGCAGCGGTAAGGTAAGGATGTAGGTGCGACTTGGGGATTTAGACAGGGATGCCATCGATCGGAATGATGGTGGCTTCGCAGCAGTCCCCTTGCATCCCGCTGAAGGTCACATGGCGTTTGAACTCTTGGTCATCGACTTTGACATAAACCCATGCGTCGCACTTGGGTACGTTAAGCGGCTTGTCGGCTAAAACAAACGTGTCGCCGACTTGTGACAACCTGAAGTCGCCGTGCTCACAACTCATCCACAGCGAGATGTCCGCGGAGTATCGTTCTGAATTGTGATTTAATGTCGTCATGAGTCTGGCCCATCCCGATGCCGAGCGTATTGCCCAGCAGTATCTTAGCAGCCTCAATGCTGAGATTGTGGCGAGGTGTGGTTACGGCAAGGAGGGTGTTGTTTTTAAGAGTTCCCGCGGCACGGCGGTAAAAGTACATTCGTCATCCATCACCTTCCAGAATGAATATCTCGCCTACCGCAGGCTTGCAGAGACAAGAACGCAAGTTGTATTGGGCTTTCGAGTGCCCAGGCCAATTCAGGCGAATGCGGGTTTAAAGATCATCGAGATGGGGATTGTCGAGCCACCATACCTGCTTGATTTTGGGACTTCTGCGACAGACATAAAGCCTGATTTTTCACCCGAAGTCTGGGAAGAATGGTGGGGGCGGGTGCAAGAGAACTTTGAGGATCGGTTCCCCATCGCCGAGGCGGTTTATATTCATCTCAAACGCAAGCTGAATATATGGCATCTCGATCTCAGGCCATCCAACCTGCGTTTCGTCGATGACGAGGTCCACCTGTAGCGTCAGCGTAATCTGGGGTCCCCTCTTTGTTGATCAAAAACAACATCCATCCCAGCCCGATAGCTCGGCAGCGGGGCGGGGGGTCGCGTTATCGGCCGGTCAATCGGCCTTAAACAGCCTGAAAACAAGCATTTTAGAGGACCGGTGCGAAATGTGTTCACATTCGACTCGACTTGTCGCGTGGCCGTGGTACAAATGAGTGGACCCGCTAAGCCCCTTCGTGAAAGCACTACCGATGGACGAAAAAACCTTCCAAACCAAGCTCTCCAACCTCATGGGTGAGATCAACACGCTGCCCGAGGGTGAACGCAAGAAGCTGGCCAATCTGGCCCAGCAGACCCGTGAACGCCACGACAAGATGAAGAAGACCGTCAGCGACCTGCAGGAGTCGCTGGATTACCTACGGCTATCGATCAAGTATTTGGTGTTTGACCTCGAAGCGACCCGCCGAGAGAACAAGTACCTCCGCGACATGATGAGCAAGCAGGACGCCGACACGAACGACGGCCCATCGCGAGAAGACGACCACGACGACAACCAACCGTTCTAATCCAGACCGAGGCATGAGGCGCGATCCACCGAGATCGCAAGACGCAGACCCGATCCTACGAGAAACCCGCCCCCGGAAATTCGGATGGCGGGTTTTCTCATGCGCCCCCGGAAGGCCCCCGGAATGTTCAATCACACGAACACCGCCGTCGTCATCCCCCTTTCATTTCAAATGGC
>JARFRI010000041.1 GCA_029287335.1 Phycisphaera sp.
CTGGGGGAAGTGCTGGACCTGTCTTCCTGTGGAGCACTCATCATCAAGCGACGATTACGACGTGTGCCCAGCAGCGAAACGTTTACGATCCACATCAGGTACGAAGAGATCAAGGCCGTCGTCGCAGCGCGCGTCGTGCGGCAGATTAAAAAACGTGGCATCGGCACCCTCGTCGCGATCGAGTTTGTGGATATGACTGAGGATCAACGTGAAGCCGTCAAGGAGATCGTTCGCAACAGCCGAAGCTGGCGTTTGTTCGATTTGACAGGCTCTGAAGCCGCCTGATCCGTATCCACTTTGCGTTGCCGCATTCACCGGCACAACGCTTACAACACGAAATTCGAGAGATCGACATCTTCAACGATCGCGCCGACACGTTCATTGACGAAGCCGGCGGTGACAGTGAAGTCTTTATCGCCATTGGCGACGCGCTCCGGCGCATCAAAGTTCACTTCCTCGAACACCTTCTCAACAATTGTCATCAGCCGTCTGGCGCCGATGTTTTCCAATTGCAAGTTGGCCTGCGCGGCGAGTTGTGCCATCGCCTGGACCGACTCAGGTTCGAAGACAACGTCCAGACCCTCGACGCCGAGCAATGCCTGCTGCTGCATTGTCAATGCGCCCTTGGGCTCGGTCAAGATGCGGACGAAATCGTCTTTAGTTAATGGATGAAGCTCGACACGGATGGGGAATCGCCCCTGCAACTCTGGCATCAGGTCACTGACTTTTGCAAAGTGGAAAGCCCCCGCCGCAATGAAGAGGATGTGGTCCGTATGGATGATGCCGTGTCGGGTGTTGACCGCGGAGCCTTCAACGATCGGCAACAAGTCACGCTGCACACCCTGCCGCGAGACATCCGGCGAGCCCTTGCCTCCGCCCGAGCCTTCGGGGGTGGCGATCTTATCAATCTCATCGAGGAATACGATCCCGGACTGCTCGGTGCGCTCGATCGCCTCGCTGACGATCTTATCCTCGTCCAGTAGTTTCTCCGTCTCTTGCTCGATGAGGATGCGCTTCGCGTCGGATACTTTGAGACGCTTACGCTTGTTCTTCTCGGGTATGAGTTTCTCGAACATGTCGGACATGGACGGGTCCATCTGATCCAGGCCCATGTTCGCGAACATGACCGACGTCTGCGGACGGCTGGTCAGTGTCAACTCGACTTCCTTGTCATCCATTGTGCCGGCCTCGACCTGCTCGCGGATACGCTGACGCAGGCGGTCACGCGCTTCGGTCGATTCGTCGGCGCTGACCCACCCGCCAGGGGGCGATTCGGCATCGGGGCCGCGCTCACTGGGGCGTGGGCTGGTCGCGGTGGGGCCGGGCTCGGGAAGGAGCAGTTGCACGAGCCGATCCATCGCGAGTTGCTCGGCCTTCTCCTTGACGACAGTGGCTTGCTCGGCACGGATCGTAGAGATGCCCTGGTCCAGCAGGTCGCGGATCATGGACTCGACGTCCCGGCCGTGGTAGCCGACCTCGGTGAACTTACTTGCCTCGACCTTGATGAAGGGGGCGCCGGTGAGCTTGGCCAGGCGTCTAGCGATCTCGGTCTTGCCACAGCCGGTAGGCCCGGCCATAACGATGTTCTTTGGGTAGACCTCCGCGGCGATCTCCGGTTCGAGGCGTTGGCGACGCCAGCGATTGCGGATGGCGACAGCCACGGCGCGTTTGGCGTCGTGCTGCCCGATGATGTGCTTGTCCAGCGCCTCAACGATTTGCTTGGGGGTGAGTTCTTGCATGCGTCGAGGCATCCTACCCGGGTTCAAGACGCCGCGCGTCACAATTTTGAGCCAGGTTTAGCCTGCATAACCGGCACAACCGAACCATCCGCACTTCGTCTTTCGCTTTCTAACACCCACGCGGGCTGTATCAGCCAGCGAAGCAGGGACAACCCTAAACCCGCCTGTACCGATCGTCGATGAAACCATCAGCGGTGGCCGACTTTCGGGGCGGGCCGCATTTGGCGACCCCACGGAGGCGGACACCAGCATGGCATTTGGTATGAACAAATCGCGCCTCTCGCCCATCGCGATCGACTTCGGTGTCGACACGATGAAGATGCTGCAGGTCTCCAGCGGTGAAACGACGCAGTTGATCGGTGCCGCCGCGTTGGCTGTTCCAGAAAATGCCCGCAAAGACAGCGCGGCGCGATACACCTTCCTAGGCGATGCCGTCAAGGAACTGATCCGTCAGCAGCCCTTTAAGGGCCGGCGTGTCATGTGTTCAATCCCTGCATTCCAGACCTTTGTTGCGACCTTTGAGTTGCCCTGTAGTGAAAACGACAATATCGACCAGCAAGTCAACCTTCACCTTCAGACCACGATGTCGATGGACCCCTCACGGATGGTCATCCGCAATCACCGCGTGGGCTCGGTGATCCGTGAGGGTGTGAATCGGCAGCGCGTGATCTGTGTCGCCGCAAAACGTGGGGTCGTCATGCGCTACTTGGAGATCGCGGCGGCCGCGAAGCTTGAGGTGGTTGGGATGCACAGCCAGCCGGATTGTGTCGCCAAGTGTTTCTCAGAGTTGTACAACCGTCGTGATGCCGATAGGACCGAGGCCCGCTGCTTCGTTGATATCGGCGCGGCTTCGACCAAGTTGGTCATCATCCGAGACAAAGAAATCCTGCTGGCACGAAACATCGCGATGTCAGGAGATGAACTCACCCATCGCCACGCCCGTGATCATCAGATGCCCTTTGCCGAGGCCCGACTCGCGCGTCTCCGTGAAGCCGCCAACCCACTTGCTGCCAATCCGTTCGGCGTTGGGACCAAAGCCAAGTCAGACCCAGGCGTTGCTTTGCTTGATGATCCAATGGACGAAGGGTCCGACCGACGCAATTCCAGCCTTAATGCTGAAGTGGATCAGCCTGAACCACTAGACGAAGTACTCGACAAGCTAGTCGATGGCATCCGGATGTCGATCCGGTATCACGACTCGGTCTGTCCGGAGCAGACCGTCCAGCGTGTTGTACTGCTTGGTGGCGAGGCGATGCACCAAGGCGTTGCGCAGTCAGTCGCGCAGAACCTGGGGCTACCTACTTTTGTTGGCGACCCGATGGCACGCGTCATGCGCACCCCGGGCCTAACGCCCCTGAATATCGATGTAAATCATGCCCAACCCGGTTGGGCCGTACCGCTAGGCCTGTGCCTGAGCGAAGCGAACCTTTGATCGGCATACGCCGGTGGAGACGAGATATGGCTACCCAAAACAGCTTCCTTCCTGAAGACTATCTGGATCGCAAGATCGCTCGACGGACCAACCTGATCTGTGTCGGGTTGTTTCTTGTCATGATCGCAGCGATTGGTGCGGCGTTCTATGTGCAGAATCGTCAGGACCAAGGCACCCGCGGTGAACTGGTCAAGGTCAACAACGCCTTCACCCTGCGTGCCGAGCAATTGCGCCAGATCAAGGAACTGCAAGACCGCCAGCAGCAGATGATCGATAAGGCCAAAGTTGTCCGACAACTCGTTGAGCGTGTGCCACGGTCGATCATCCTCGCGGAGATGGTGAATAACATGCCGCCAGCCCTGTCGCTCCTCGAATTCGACTTGGAAACCAAGGCTACGCCCGCCGCTCGCAACCTAACTGCAATTGATCGTGCGAAGGCGAAGCAGGATAAGGATAAGGCCAAGGAAGCCGGTAAAGTCGAGATCGTACCGCGGCAGGTCTTTGTCAATATCGAAGGCATTGCCAAACTCGAAAAGCAGATCACCGAGTTCATGGGCAACCTCACTCACCACCCACTGTTCTTAGACGTCGGCCTGGAGTTCATCGAGCAAGATACGGTCGAGAAGACCGATCTGTTCCGGTTCCGCATCACGATGGAGCTGAACCAGTCGGTCCTGATCGAGCGATCCGCGCCTGAAGATCTCAAGCGTGACATCATCCAAGACCCACTCGCCGATAGCATCCAGATCAATCCGCAGGGTGAACTGAAACCTGCTACTGGCGTTGCGAACACCGAAACAAACACCGACTAAACCCCGTCGCACGACGGCACGGAGAGAACCCATGCGATTTGGACTACGAGAACTGATCTTTTTAATGGTTTTGCTGGCCATGCCTGGCGCAGCGTATTTCTTCGTCTTCCAGCCGAAGAACCAACTGCAGCAGGATGCGCGAGCCGAGATTGTCGCCAAGAAGGCCAAGCTCACCGCTTTGGATAAAGCGACCGAGCAGTTTATCAATCTCGATGAAGAAATCGTTCGGCTTAAGAGCGCAATCGAGATGATTGAGCAGAAGCTGCCTGATGATCGCGAGACGTATGTGGTCGTCAACCGCGTTGCTGACCTGGCACGGAGCCACAAGTTGAAGGTTGAGACGATCAAGCCGGACAAAGTCGTCGCGGCTGGGCCATATGCTTCGGAACTCCCGATCCGGATGGAGATCAAAGGCGGTTTTGAAGGGTTCTACCGCTTCATGCTGGAACTCGAGCGGATGCCTCGGATCACGCAGATGCCGCTGATGAACTTGGAGCGTTCTTCGGATAAGAAAGACCCCGAGGGCACGATGAAAGCCAAGATGACCTTGAGCATCTTCTTTGAGAGCACCGCTTCCAAAGCGGGGACGAACTAAGCCATCCCACGCAAGATTCAGGCGACAGGAGACACAGATGACAAGCTATAACGATGAAAATGAAGATTTCCTCAGCGAGCAAGCTGATGACGCCGGGATGAACACCATGGCCGTGCTCAGCACGCTTGGCGGAAGCGGTGGTGAAGAAACGATGGCCGAGGGCGAGCCTCTGGGCCTTGACCCTGACGGTGGCAAGGCCAAACTCTCGGGCAGTTCGCTTGCTGTCGGTGTGGTTGTTGTACTCGGCGCGGTGACGCTACTGGGCATGAAGCTGACACTCGGCGCGTTGAGCGGTGGCGCGGGCCCTTCTGAAGCGATGGCCGAGATCGACAGCTTCATCGCCAAACAAAGCGCCGCACAGCAAGTTGGCCACGACGGACCGATCAAGGCCCCAGACGAAGAGAGCCAGCAGGTCCTTGAGGAACTCAAGCAGAACCCTACGGATCACCAAGTGCCCGCAGAAGAAGTCGAGACCAATCCTTTTGACATCAGCAACATCGTGACACGAGCAACGGTTCCTAATCAGACAGGTAATGACCCCAGCGCTGATCCGCGTGAGGTCGCGGTGTCACGGGCGAGAACTTTGGCGGGTAAGCTCCAGGTCGATGGTATCTCCGGGCAGATCGTCTTTATTGATGGCAAGGACTACCGGATCGGCGACACCATCGGTGACGGCACCTTTGAACTCGCCGCGATCGATGGGCTGACCTGCATCATCCGTACCACCGACGAGCACCGCATCGCGCTGCGGCTTCGCTATCGCTAATCACGACGAACAACGGCAACGGCCGGAGGCAACCAGGTTTGGACCAAAGCCCTACCACCCAACTCGATCAGGACATTGCAGGCGGCCCCCGCTCCTACAGCGGCGCGAACCCGTTTATGCCTGTACCGATGGACCTCGCCGCAGATCGGCTGACCTTTACCCAGCAACGGCTTTCCGAGGAACTACTAAGCGCCAATGCCGTCAACGCCGAGCAGATGAGCAGTGCATCGCAAGTGATCGCTCGCTCGCCCGGCCGACGCTTCATGGACATCGTCCTTGAAAACGCTCCGGATCAGTCCGCGGTTCAATCCACCGTCGCCCGTTGTGCCGCGATGGAATATGAAAAACTTGAACTAAGCAATATCGAGTCGATCAAGCAGCTTGATTCACTCGGTGCTGACTACTGTCTCAAGAACGGCGTGATCCCGATCCGGCCTTTTGGTACGCGATTGCTTCTTGGCGTGGTGCATGCCGATGACTTGGTCATCATCGACGAGGTCCAGGCCAAACTCGGCCAAACCATCAAGCCCGTGCTCATCACGCCGCAAGACCTCGCGAGCACCATTGACGCCTACCGCGAAGGGAACTCGGCAAGCGATGAACTCGCGGTCGATCAGATCATCGGCGATATCGATGAAGACGACATCGAGGTTGTTCAGACCGAAGAAGAAGACATAGACCTGGACAAGCAGGAGGCGGGCTCATCGCCGGTCATCCGCTTTGTCAACTACTTGATTTATAACGCGGTCAAAGAAGGCGCATCCGACATCCACATCGAGCCGCAGGAGAAGAAGCTGCAGGTGCGCTACCGCATCGATGGCGTCCTGTTTGATGCAATGAACCCGCCTGGACACATGAAAAACGCGATCGTGTCGCGCCTCAAGATCAAGGCCAACCTCGATATCGCCGAGCGCCGCGTGCCGCAGGACGGCCGCATCCGTGCGATGGTACACGGACGCAAACTCGACCTGCGTATGTCGACCCTGCCCATGGTCTCCGGCGAGAAGGTCGTGCTGCGTATCCTCGATACGCGATCGATCCAAGTACAACTCGACGACCTGGGCATGTCCGAAGACATGCTGCAGATGTGGAAAGCCCAGATCAAGCAGCCCCACGGCATCGTGCTCGTCACTGGTCCGACCGGCTCGGGTAAAACGACGACGCTCTACTCTTCGCTCAACCAGATGGATCGGCAGAAGCTGAACATCTCTACCGTCGAAGACCCGCTCGAATACCACCTCGGTGGCATTAATCAGACGCAGACGCACGAATCGATCGGCATGTCGTTCTCCGGCGCGGTGCGTGCCCTGCTGCGTCAGGACCCTGATGTGATCATGGTCGGCGAGATCCGCGACGGCGAGACGTCGAAGATCGCCATCCAGGCGTCGCTCACCGGCCACCTCGTGCTTTCGACACTGCACACCAACGACGCGCCCTCGGCCGTCACGCGGCTGATCAACATCGGCGTCGAGCCCTACCTGATCGGCTCGGCCC
>JARFRI010000158.1 GCA_029287335.1 Phycisphaera sp.
GCCGCGCATGCAGCGGGGTTCGATCAGGCCGTACCACGAGACCCTGCTTCGCTTTCGGATGGACCAGCCCCAGCCGGTGGTCGTGTACGACGCGGACATGGACGAGACGACCAAGCCCGATACGCTCATGCTCACGATCACCAACGGGACAGGTCAAAGCAAGCAATTGACCGCGACGGAGACCGGCCCATCGACAGGTGTTTTTCTCGCATGGATCACCCCGACGACCAAAGCAACGCAAGCGGCGGAGCAGATCCAAGTGGCAGAGAACGGATCGCTGACGGCGACCTATCTGGATCGTGACAATCTCAAGCCCGGTGTGCCCTACGAGCGTGTCGCGAGGATAGATCATGGCGCATTCGGTAAACCGAGGATCGAGATCGCGCATGCGACGCTGAAGGATTATGACCCCGAGCAGGATCGTGGCGATTCGATCAGTGCGCTCAACGAAGACCAGCAGGCGCCCTACTGGGCTCGCAAGCAGGGCAAACAGCAGGCTAGCGGCGACCAGATCAAGACGCGATACAACATCTCGCAACAGTTTCTCGGCATGGACGAGGCCCCCGAGGGTGGGCTTTCGGTCGTGCATGGGCGGTACGCATTGGTGGATATCGTCGCGCCGCACTTGGCGTTGGGCGAGGCCTCGGCAATATCGGTTTATGTCCAGACGGACAGCGGCCGGAAGCAGGCGACCCGCGGCGATGAAGCGGCGTTTGACGTGAATGTGCCCGGGACGTTGTTCTACACCGGCTCGCTGAACGCCGGGGTCTTCCGCGATCAGACGCTGGAACGTGGCGGGTATGTCGCGACGTTTTCTGAGCCGCGTGGTAACGATTACGAGCGGGCCAGGCAAAGTAAAAACGAAGGCCGATTCCGCTTGGCGATCCCGCTGATCACTGGGCTTACACCGACAGAGAACTACGCGGATCGGAATGAGTTTTACGATCGTAGCCGAAACACCGGCGAGACTTACCCCTACGGCCTGGTTGCCAAGGCGGGTGAGCGCATTCATATCGGCGTCAAGTACAAGGACGCAAACGGCAAGACCCAGTGGGCCACCACATCTGCCAACGTGATCGCCCAGCCGATGCTCGATGTCTTGCGTGAGGATTACCGCGAGACGATCTCCGAGGCCTATGTTGGCGAGCAGTTGTTCGTGCGCGTGGTGGATCCGTTCGAAGACCGTACGCCGGGTCGCGACGAGGTGCGTGTCTTCATGCAGACCAAGTCCGGCCAGAAGCACTTCGCCAAACTGACGGAGACAGACTTTAACTCGGGCATCTTCAAGGGCGTGTTCCAACTCACTTTCTCAGAAGCCCAAGACCAGCCCGAAGGCGAAGAATATGACGTCGGCCGAATGGGCATGCCCGTGCAGTACGGCGACGCGGTCGGTATCCGCTACACCGACGCGAAGGACCGCAAGACCCCTGCTCACTTTGTGACCGTTGCCAAGGGGTCCGACGGCACGATTGCGCCGTTCTCCAAGCAGTACGACGATGCTGAGACGGCGATGCAGACGCAGTTCGCCATGGCTGAGAGTTTCCTTGAACTGGCCCGTCGTCACCGCGCACTCGGGGAAGAAGACGCGGCTAAACGCGAATTCGAACGAGCGCGACAACTCCTTGCGAATACGGTCGCGCAGTTCAATGATCCCGAAACCCGCTCCCACGCCGAGTATCTGCTGGGCAATCTCACGATGGAGGACGCCGAGGCGACCGAGGACAAGGCGCTACAGGCCGATCGCTATCAGGCCGCGCTGGCCAGGTTCATGAAAGTCACCGGCTCGTACGCAGAGACCGAGTACGCGTCCAAGTCACAGTTCAAGATCGCTGTGCTTTATGAACGTTTGGGTGAGCCGGACATCGCCGCGCAGGAGTACGTCAAGCTCGCTTACAAGTACCCGGAATCAGAGCACCTGGCGACATCGATGGCCCGGCTCGGTACGCACTTTCAACGCAAGGCGGTGGCATACGAAAAACAGGCCAAGCCACTGTTGGAGGATGAAGAAAAGAAGGATGCCTACTTCGAGGGTCAGGCACTGAGCAAGCTGTCCAAGCTTGAATATATCAAGGCCGCACAGATCTTCGAGCGTCTGCAGGAGCGTTTCCCCAGCAACGAGTTGGCAGGGACAGCGGGTTTGCGAGCTGGGCAGATCTACATGCGTGCAGAGGAAATGTCATCCGCAGTCTCTGCATTGGAAAGCGTGTTTAACAACGACGGCTACGACGGCCCGACACTTCGCTGTGAGGCGATGTATTGGGCCGGCCGATGTCATGTGTCGATGCGTAAGCCATTGCAGGCCTACTCGCTCTTTAAACGTATCACCTACGACTTCCCCGAAAGCAAGTGGGCGGCCTACGCCCGTAGTCAGCTGTCTTCCGAGCAGATGCTGAAGTTGGATCAAAAGCTCGAGATCGAGCGTCTGGAGGCGGGCCAATGAGCATCCGTTCATGTTTTATCTTGGTGTTCGCCATCTCCCTTAGCTTCAGCGCCATGTCGTCGCCGTTGGATGATCGCATCAAAGCGTTTAACGAAGCGACTACCGTTCAGGACCAAGATGCGATGACGCAGATCCTTAAGGCGGGCGTGCAGGAAAGCCGTAGTGCCAAGGCGCTGGCCGCGGTGCAGCCCTGGCTCAATCGCAACGCGATGAGTCGTAGTGAAGGCCTATTTTACGCCGGCCAAGCTGCCGAGCGATCCGGGCAATGGCTCGACGCGATCGGCTACTACCAACGGCTGTTGAACAGCGACAAGCCCAATGCGCAGCAGGCCGGGCAAGCCGTTGACGCGACCTATCGGCTGCTGTTGAATGTCATCGGGGATGAGAATGCCGCCTATCAATTCATGCGCAAAGATGGCAACCGTATTCGATCGTTCGGCGATGCAAAGCGGTACGACGCATGGTTCTTGGAGCAGGCCAAGACACGCCGCGACCTCGTTGCGATGGCCGAACGTTTGTCGGTGATTGCCAACGATGCAAACGCAATCGCGAATCACGCGGAGAGTGTCCAATGGCTCTGTGAAGAACTCGAAAAATTCCGCAAGGAATCGCCCGAGGTCTATGAGGCCGCGGCGCAGTTGGCCAAGGCCAAACACCTGCCCGAGCTTGATCAGGCGCGTCTGAATTGGGTGACCACGGTCATGCCTTACAACATGGCCTTGGACAAGTTGCGTGGCGACAACGCGCCGGTCGATCCCAAACTGACCGATGAACCGCTGGCCGCCGCCGACCGTTTGCTCAAGGCGGACCCCAACGCTGGGGCGCTGCTCGTCGCGGCGGGCTGGGGCGTCGAGTACGACCACCGCCACTCGGGCAACTGTGCCAGCCGATTCAATATTGAGGGCGATCGCAAACTTGCTCAGCTTGTCGCAGTGATGCCGAGGATGGAGATCCAAAAGCGTGCCGAACTGCTGGCCTATCCGATTGCGGACGGCCGAGTGGCGTTTGATCCTCAGACTCTGCGCGATCAAGTCGTCAAAACCCCCGGGATGTTGGACACGCTGGCCGCCGCAAATGTTCGCCTGTTCGATAAGGAGCGGACGACCGTTGAAGACGCCAAGCAACTCGCCCCGCTGCTGGCCCGCAGCCCGCACGCGGACGCGGCGCTGATCCGTGCGATCTCTAGCAGCGGCAGCCTGCAATATAGCGCGATAGCCGAATCACTCATGAAGAATGAGGCCTGGCGGTTTGATGAGCCTAAGCCAATGATCGAGTTGGCCTGGCGTAACGCGACGACGCAAGACCAGGACTATAAAGCGGTGGCCAAGCAGTACTCCGATCTGGGCGAGCAGTACAACAAGTTGAAGACGCAGGTCGGCAAGAAAGCCGACAGCAAGAGCCGACGCGGAGCATTTGAAACCCTGCGCAAGGATCTGCTTGCCAAAGCCCCGCAGATCCCTGGTGCGTTGGCGTTGTGGGATGAACTCTTTGAGCAGGCACCCAACGACGACGCGGTCTTCATGGTCAAGGCGATGACCGGCGACCTATCCGGCGATCGGGCCTGGCTGCTACGGCGTGCTTTGAGTCAGGTCGGCTTTGGAGACAAGCGCGCGGGCAAAATGCCTTGGCAAGCGGTCGCTCAGGTCAACCAGTTCCGTTACCACCGCTCGCCGGTTCAGAAAAGTGCTTCGGACTTGATCGCTCACCTGCGCGGCCTGCTTGAGCAGCAGGTCAAGGCGGGCCAGGTCCAGCCGATGCTGCTGGGCATGTGGCTTCACACGGCCGACCTGAGCACCGACGAATCCAAGGCCTTGGGCAAGTCGCTATTGGCTTCCCCCGCTTACGCGAAACTGCCCGCAGCGTACCGCACCACGATGGCCGATCCGCAGTATTTCGGCTACTTCGCCCTGCCGCAGGCCGATCGTCTCTCGCACCCGCGCTACATCAGTGAGCCCTTGACCGCCCTGCCGGACAACGCCAATGCGAATCAGCTTGAGGCGGCGTTGACCGAGGCGATTAAGCGAGTCGAGGCATCACCTGTGCCGATCGCGTTAACGGGTCTTGAGAAAGCCGTCGCCATCAAAGGCTGGACGGACAAGACGCGGCAGATGCTGCTATCGCTCTTCAAAGACAACGCGCCGTTGGGTGATTATCCCTGGAAGCAAGGTTATGAACCCTTGGTCGAACGCTTGGCCGATGAGGCGCGCGAGCAAGGGCAATGGGGCCAACTCGAGCCTTACATTGCAGGCATGTGGCACGCTGCTCACGCCAAGGATCACCACACGTATGAAGGCGTGCCCCGCTTGGTGCAGTTGGCTGAAGCGGCGCTGGAGGCCGAGCAGACTTCGGTCGCGCTGAGCATCGCGCGCAGCGGTTTAGCCAGCAAGGCCGGGCGTTCTCTAACCAAGAGCACCGACGA
>JARFRI010000214.1 GCA_029287335.1 Phycisphaera sp.
GGGTTGTTTTTTAGTCGTACGGTGATTTCGAGCTACTTTTCATCTGACCGGGTGCCACACAACTTGCCTAGGCAAGCTGTGTGCTTCTCGTCTATGACGCATCACGAACAGTTAGCATCAAGCCGCTGATACCGCGAGATCACACCCGCTTCAACAAAAAAGATGAAATCCGACCTACTCCTCATCCGGCGGGCAAGCCAGATAATCGCTTAGCGAGATCTCTTCATCCAAAGCGATTGTCGAGACATGAACAACACCGCGTGCGAACTCGCAGGTCTTGATGTGCCCGGAGATCGGCGTGAGTCCTTTTGCCGCGTGACGCATCCAGCAGACAACCGAGGCGCCCGTGTGCATGTACCGGCTATGGATAAACTTCAGCGAGTCGGGCTTGAGGTCGTGGCAACGCGCAACCACACGCACATGACTCCCGCCAATGCGGTGGATGTCCATGTGGAATTGCAAGAGCCCCAGCGCTTCGGACCGCGCGTGACGCGGGACGTTCGAGTCGGCAGAGAGCATCCCTTTCAAGAACTCAACCTCTTCGACCCATCGGTTGTGGCTGATATTTAAAGGGTCAAACGTGGGCAAGACTCTCGCCTCACTCGCGTTACCACTCTTGGTAGGGCTGGTGACTTGTTCTGACATTGAACCGGTGGCTCTTTCTCCCCGCCCCACCAAAGCAGATATCGGATGGGGCGGGAAGCGACTAAACACTCCATACGAAAATAGCCTGCGACATCTCAAATCCTACCCGCACAACAGTACACCTTGACTAACCGCTACAACCCCAACACTTCGATCGGTCACGATAAAAAACAGCCCGCTCTAGATGAGCGGGCTGTGGATGATGTTGAAGATTGTCAGGCCGGTCGGTCTTAGCCCTTGTTCCAGAACGCGCTGCCGTAGATTGCGTTGTCGCCCAGTTCCTCGGCGATGCGGATGAGCTGGTTGTACTTCGCGTTGCGGTCGCTGCGGCAGGGGGCACCGGTCTTGATCTGGCCACAGTTGGTCGCGACGGCCAGGTCGGCGATCGTGCTGTCCTCGGTCTCGCCCGAGCGGTGGCTGAGCACCGCCGAGTAGCCGTTACGCATCGCCAAACCAACCGCGTCGAACGTCTCGCTGAGCGTGCCGATCTGATTGACCTTCACGAGGATCGAGTTAGCGGTCTTTGATTCGATGCCGCGCTGCAGGAACTTCTTGTTGGTGACAAACAGGTCGTCGCCGACGATTTGTACCTTGTCGCCGATCTTGTCGGTCAAGGTCTTCCAGCCGGCCCAGTCGTTCTCGGCCAGACCGTCTTCGATCGAGCGGATCGGGTACTTCTTGCACCAGTCGGCCCACATCGAAGCCATCTCGTCGGAGCTTAGGATTTCCTGCGTGCTGCTGAAGAACTTGTAGCCTTCCTTGCCATCCTTTTCCGCTTCGTTCCAGAGCTCGCTGGTCGCGGGGTCCAAGGCAACGAAGATCTGCTCGCCCCAGGAGTAGCCGGCCTTGTCGACGGCCTGTTCGATGATGGTCAGGGCTTCTTCGTTGGACTTGAGGTTGGGTGCGAAGCCGCCTTCGTCACCGACGGCAGTCGATAGGCCCTGGTCGTGCAGGACGCCCTTGAGCGCGTGATAGATTTCCACGCCAGCGCGGAGCGCCTCGGCGAAGTCATCAAAGCCCCATGGCTGGATCATGAACTCCTGGAAGTCAACGGTGTTGTCCGCGTGCTTGCCGCCGTTAAGGATGTTGAGCATCGGGACGGGCAGGACCTTGGCGCCCGATCCGCCGAGGTAGCGGTACAGGGGCAGGCCGGCAGACTCGGACGCAGCGCGGGCGACGGCCATGGAGACGCCGAGCATGGCGTTTGCGCCGATGTTGGATTTGTTCTCGGTGCCGTCGATGCTGATCATGATCGCGTCGATGGCTTCCTGATCACGGGCGTCTTCGCCGATCAGTTCGCCGGCGAGCGGACCGTTGACATTGTCGACGGCCTTGGTAACGGCCTTGCCCAGGTACTGGCTCTTGTCGCCGTCGCGGAGCTCGACCGCTTCGTTCTCACCGGTGGAGGCGCCAGAGGGCACAGCGGCTCGGCCAACGGTGCCGTCAATAAGGCCGACCTCGACCTCAACGGTGGGGTTGCCGCGTGAGTCGAGGATCTGTCGTCCGTGGATGTAATCGATTGCAAAGCTCATAGTGGGGTTCTTGGTTGGGGTTCAAGGATCGGGTTGGTGAGAATCCAAGATTTTAGCAGGTGCTGGCGAGTCGCGCCTTGTCATATACTGACGAGCCTCAGTCCAAGGAACACGACGATGAAACGACCGCTCACCCTCGCCAAAACCCTCTTCGCCTGCCTGGCCACCGCGAATGTGGCCGTCGCTCACCCTGACCACGGCACGCAAGTCCACACCGCCGCCCCGCAAGCTCGGGCGGCTTTGGCAGACCCTGTCATCGGCCACAACGACGTCCAATACATGGTGAACAGCGACTGGGGCCAGGTCGGCGATGCCAAGGCCTATGTCTCCAACTCCCATGCGATGGTCGAGGACAGCGAGGGACAGATCTACCTCGTCACCGACCACGCAGACAACGCCTTCCTCGTCTACGAAAAAGACGGCACCTTCGTCCGCTCCTTCGGGAACCTGCCCGGCGGACACGGCATCGACGTCATCACCCTTGACGGCACCGAGTACCTCATCCATGTCGATGCGGGTTGGCAGGCCAAGAAGGGCGACGGCTGGGCCAACGGATGGAACAATGTCAATGGCGCGGTCACGATCGTTGACAAGCAGGGCAAGGTTCTGCGCAAGCTGCCCTCGCCGATCGAGACCGGCCATTACAAGCAAGGCGAGCGATACAAGCCCTGCGATGTTGCGGTCTTGCCCAACAACGACATCCTCGTCGCCGACGGCTACGCGATGGACCGAGTCGTCCACTACAAGCCCGACGGCACGATCGTTCGCGTCTGGGGTGGCAAGAAACCCGGCAAACCCGACCACCTCGATAATGCTCACGGCATCTCCATTGACAACAGTGACAAAGACAACCCCGTCGTCTGGGTCAGCTCGCGAGAACAAAATCAGCTCAAGCTCTTTACCACAGAAGGCAAGTTCATCGAATCAATTGAATTTCCCGGCGCCTACGCGGGCCAGGCTTTCTTCCAAGGCGACAAGATCTACCTCGGCGTGTGCTGGTCCAAACAGGACGGCACGGGCAAGCGGCTGAACAACTCAGGCTTTGTGCTCGTCCTCGATCGCAAGACACGAAAAGTCATCTCCGCGCCCGGCGGCACCGAGCCCGTTTACAAAGATGGCAAGCTCCAGCCAATGCACCAGGCCCAGCCGATCTTCAAGCACGTCCACGATCTATACGTCGACAAGGCGGGCGCGATCTACGTCGGGGAGTGGAACGCGGGCCTGCGGTTCCCCTACAAGCTCTCGCCGGTGGAGTAATCGCGAAAACCAGCAGCCGGCTTACTTCAGCTTCACCCGTAGAACCAGCATGTCCGCGGTGATGTAGAGCGTCTTTTGCTCTGTATCCAACGCCACATTGCTGGCAAACTCGACGCAGTGGATCGTGCCTAGGTGCTCGCCTTTGGGGGTAAAGACCCAGACGCCGCCGGGGGCGGTGACGAAGAGGATGCCGTCGTCGTTGACCTTTAGGCCGTCGGGCATGCCCTTGCGTTTGCCAACGAGTTTGGTGAAGTCGTAGAAGACTTTTTTGCTTTTGACGGTGCCGTCATCGTTGAGCTGGTAGGCCATGACGATGGCGCGTGGGCCATGGGAATTGGCGACGTAGAGGGTTTTCTCATCGGGCGAGAGCGCGATGCCGTTTGGGCGTTCGAGGGTTTTAT
>JARFRI010000309.1 GCA_029287335.1 Phycisphaera sp.
CCGGACCTCTTTGCGACGGCGCATCGGCACAACGTTTCGATCGCGTTCGAAGCGTCCTGCGGCGGCGGGATCCCCTGCGTCACCGCGCTGACCACCGGGCTCATGGCCAACCGCATCGATGCGCTCTTTGGCATCCTCAACGGCACGTGCAACTACATCCTCACCGAGATGACCGGCAGCGGCAAGACCTATGCCCAGGCACTGAGTGAGGCGCAAGAGGCGGGCTTTGCCGAGGCGGACCCGACGCTGGATGTGTCGGGCGCAGACGCCGCGCAGAAACTGGCGATCCTCGCGTCGTTGGCCTTTGGCGTTCGCATCACCGGCGACGATGTTCACGCGATCGGTGTCGATGGGCTGGACCTCAAGGACATCACGCTGGGCGATGAGATGGGTTTTGATATCAAGCTGCTGGGGATCGCTGAGCGTTGGCCAGACAGCAAGTGGGTGAACATCGCGGTGCAGCCTTGCTTTATCAAGAAAGATGAACTGCTCGCGCAGGTCGCCGGGTCGTACAACGCGCTGTCGGTTCACGGCCACGCGGCGGGGCACACGCTTTACTACGGCCAGGGTGCCGGGCAGATGCCCACCGCCAGCGCGGTGGTTAGCGACCTGCTGGGTATTGTCTGCGGCTCGGGCCCCGCGGCGTTTGCGAATCTTCGATTGACGCCAGACATGACCCAGCCCGCCCACATCCTCGACCGTGGCGACACTGAGAGCGCGTACTACCTGCGGATGGAGACGCTGGACGTGCCGGGCGTGATGGCGAAGGTCACGGGTATCCTTGGCAACAAGGGCATCTCGTTGTCACAGGTCTTGCAGCACGAGTCCAAAGCCGGTGAGGTCGTTTCACTCGTCGTGACGACGCACATGACGCGCCTGGGCGATGTCGAAGCGGCGGCCAAGGAGATCGCGGAACTCGAGCCGATTCAGGGCGAGCCGATGATCATCCGTGTGATCGAGATGCCAGCCTAATCGCACCGATCAATTCAAGCCTGATGTGCTGAAATGATCTCGGGCAGATTCGCGGTAAACGATCCCCGCGTCATGACCTCGCTCGCACCGGCCTGGCCCGCGCGTTTGAGTAGATCGACCGCGACGTGTGGGCCCCAGGTGATGATGGGTAGGGCGGGATCGCTTGTGCGGGCTTGTTGGATCAGGTCCAGTGCGGGCTCGCCAAGGTCCAGATCGACCAGCAGCAGCGCGACCGCGTCGTTGGGCTTGCCATCATCGACACGGTCCAGACGCTTCTGCAGCATCTCTGCGTTGCGCGCTGGCCGAGAAACGGCACCCAGCGCATCACAGGTCGAACGCACCTTGGTTGCAAAAATGAGATCAGCGCAGCAGTAGACAATCATGGCGGTAGTTTAGCGGTTGTGTGAGCGGCACCGCGCTAGCGGCCGATCGAGCAATCCGTAAACTCATTTGGTGGACCATCGCAAGATCGTCCTACGCTCAAGATGGGTTCGACCGGCGGCTAGCGCCGTGCCGCTCAAGAAATAACATGCTCGGACGAGGCGGTTTAGCCGATACTGTTGGTATCTCAAGAGGAATTCTTTATGGCCAGCGCCCCGAACACGATCCTGTCTGAACTCGGCTTCCGATTCGACCCCAACAACCTCTACCAACAGACCGCGACGCAGGTGCTCAGCGCCGCGGAGTTGTTGGACCTGCCTAATTTTTTACAACTGGTCCTCGCCCAGCCCAAGAACGAGATCATGGTCCACTTCCCGGTGCGGATGGACGACGGCCGGTACCGCTTGTTCAAGGGTTACCGCGTGCAGCACAACAACCTGCTTGGCCCTTACAAAGGCGGGATGCGGTTTGATGCGTCGGTCTCGCTGGATGACATCAAGTCGTTGGCGCTGTTGATGACGATGAAGTGTGCGCTGGTGCGTTTGCCACTGGGCGGCGGCAAGGGCGGGGTGCAGGTCAACCCGCGTGAGCTGTCGCGCGATGAATTGATGCGGATGACTCGTCGCTTCACTAGTGCGCTGGGCGACAACATCGGGCCGGACTACGACATCCCCGCGCCGGACGTCGGCACCAACGCCGAGATCATGGGCTGGATGGCCGACACCTATATGAACATCACCGGCCGGGCCCAGCGCAGCTACGGCAACGCGGTCGTCACCGGTAAGCCCCTTGCCTTTGGTGGCTCGGAAGGACGTGAAAAAGCGACGGGACAAGGCCTGGTCTTTGTCCTCGAAGTCATGCTGCCCGCGATGCACATCGATCCAGCGAAGATGACCTATAGCGTGCTGGGCTATGGCAACGTCGGCTCGTGGACCGCGCGCCTGCTCAAAGAACGCGGCTCCAAACTCACCGCCGTCCTCGACCACACCGGCGCGATCCTCAATCACGACGGCATCGATGCTGAAGCACTGGCGACTTACGTTAAAGCGCGTGGTGGCGTGAAAGACTTCGCTAACGCCGAGGCGATCGACACCGACACGTTCTATAAGCACGAGGTCGATGTGATGATCCCTGCGGCGCTTGAGCAGATGATCGACGAGTCACGCGGTGCGCAGATCAAATGCAAGGTCCTGGCCGAGGGCGCGAACGCGCCGTGTACGCCGTTGGCAGACCGGATCCTCGAGGATCGGGGCGTGCAGGTCTTGCCCGCGATCCTTTGTAACGCCGGCGGCGTGACGGTGAGTTATTTTGAATGGAAGCAGAACCGACAGGCCGAGCGATGGAGCGCGCAAAAAGTGGATGATGAACTTCGCCGCTTGATGCATACCGCCGCGGACCG
>JARFRI010000349.1 GCA_029287335.1 Phycisphaera sp.
CCGCACGACGCGCGCTGCGACGACGGCCTTGATCTCTTCGTACCTGATGTGGATCGTAAACGTTTCGCTGCTGGGCACACGTCGTAATCGTCGCTTGATGATGAGTGCTCCACAGGAAGACAGGTCCAGCACTTCCCCCAGACCCGTCCACACACTGGTCGTCGCGAAGCGCCCGCCCTTACGGCTTTCTTTGCCTTCCTCTGTGCTGAAGGCTTTGTCGTAATGGTTGATATTCGCGCTAAGCATGATGGAATTTATCGGCTGCAATGCTGCTGAGATGATGCGCGACGACAACTATCCGATTAATTCCGCGACGGCTAGACGCGTTAACGATATAACCGGCACAGACGGAACAGACATCCGCATGCTTGCACGCAGAATGTAGAAGCCAATGATTTGATCATTGCGGGCTGATTGACCAAGACCAAGTATGGTTAGACAGCCATCGCTTACGCTCGTGAGGCGGCACGCTGTTTTGCAGCCGTCTGGCCCGTCAGCTTGTGATTCAGGTGGCGCAGGGAGGCGGGGCTTTGCATGAGCTTTTCGCGGTCGGCGGGCTGTAGGTAAGAAGACCCGCCATGGTAGGCCAGCCCGCACTCGCGTTCGAGCTGTTCATCGTCATCGCGCTGGTATTCCGGATTGGCGTCGAGCACGCGTAGGTGCAGATCAAGGAGCGATACGTCGTTGAGCAAGTGCGTTAAAGGGTCCGTGTCGTGCAGCGAGTCGACCAGGGACTGGTAGTGTGGTTCGCTTTCATTGAGTCGTCGGATGACGCGGGGGACATTGATCTCTTCGGGGATGATCAGTAGGCCTAGCCGACGCGCGATGTAGCCAAGCTTTTGACTGCTGATGAGCATCGAGATCGGGATCGAAAAGATCAGCCCGAAGTAGACCGGCGAGAGCCAAAGAAACAGGTCCGGGCTGAGCCAGAACCCGATCAGGGCAAGGACGATGCCAGCGATGGTTTGGAGGCCGTGGGCATTGACTGCGTCACCGAAGGCGGTGCCGGACTCGGTGCGTTGCTGCGGGCCCCACTCGACACTTCGGCCGGCAAGGATGGTGAAGACAAAACGCGAGTGGAAGGCCATGAAAATCGGGGCGACAATGACCGATGCCACGACTTCGAGAATCGTGCTGAAGAACAGGCTAAAGCCGTTGTACTTCTCGTCTCGCCTGCCCGTTGCGTGGATGGTGCCGATGAGTTTGGGGATCAGCAGCATTAACATCGTCGCGATAAACACACCGGCGGACCAACCCCAGTGGGTGTAGACGTCGGGCACTTGTTCGATGACATACATGTCGTAGAGCACGCCGGCCACACCAAAGAGTATGAACAGGGCCCAGAGCGGCGCCGCGACGAAGGACAAGATCCCCATCACCATGTGTGCCCGGCTGATCGGGTGCAGGCCCTCCCGCGCGACCAGTGCCGAGTGCTGCAGGTTGCCTTGGCACCACCGCTGATCGCGCATCGCGAAGTCGATCAGCGTCGTCGGGCACTCCTCAAAGCTGCCATCGAGGTCTTCGGCCAAGCGCACCTTGTAGCCGGCCTTGCGCATCAGCGCCGCCTCTACAAAGTCGTGGCTGAGGATCTCGCCACCCAGCGGGGGGGTGCCCGGCAAGACCGGCAGGCCGCAGTGCTCGGCAAACGGCTTGATCCGGATCGCGGCGTTGTGGCCCCAGTAGTTGCCATCGTTCTCCGTCCATAATCGCAGCCCGTTGGCGAAGACAGGCCCGTAGACCGCTGCGGCATACTGCTGTAAACGAGCAAACAACGACATCCGATTGACCGGGCGAGGCGGGGCCTGCAAGATCCCAAGGTCCTGCTCGGCATCCATCCGAGCGATCATCTCTTTGAGTGTTGGCCCGGCCATGAGCGAGTCGGCATCGTAGATCACCATCACGTCGTAGCTGCCACCAAAGCGCTTGACGAAGTCTTCGATGTTTCCACTCTTACGTGCCTTATTGAACTTGCGGCGGCGGTAATAAACCTGCAGGCCCGAATCATGATTCCGCTCCAGGACTTCCTGCCAGCACCGCTCTTCAAGGATCCAGATATTGGTGTCGCGTGTGTCACTGAGGACGAAGATATCGCAGCGGTGATTGATGCCGGCGTCAACGAGTTCGCGGATCGTGGCTTCGACGCCAGCGAAGACGCGGGCCGGGTCTTCCTGATAAATCGGCACGCAGATCGCGACACGCTCGGGTGCAGCATGCCCGACAACATCCTTTTCTTTGACCGTGCCCTGCGTTTTCTTGACATACAGAGGCGTTGTCGGCCGAGGGTAGAGCAGCAGCCCAGCCAAAACACTCCAGAACGAAAAAGCGACTAAGGCAAAGAGGCAGATAAAGATCAGCAACTGCGCAACATCCATGATGCTGATGCTGTGGCTGAAAAGGATCATGCCAAAGACGGTCGCCCCAACGATCGTTGTCAGGACGGTTAGACTTAATAGCGCGATACGGGCGATCGATTCACGCGACATGATGTGTTTCCTGCGTCTCGCGACGACGCCTAAAGCTCAGCGCGTTTCGGATCGCGTCGCCGGGCAGGCGCAACCATTGCACGATGTTCGTTACCACCGGCGAGATCGCCATGTCCTGATGCGGCATCTCTAAGGGTCGCTCCTCGGGCAACACATGAGGGCGTTGTTCGACAGGCTTGGGGGCAGCTTCAACGGGTTGGTAGGTCGTTGTCATCGCGAGGGCTCCTGCAGACGCACCGTCTCGCTTAAGTGTTTACCAAAGTCTTCGAACCGAACATCGACGGGGTAGGCTACGTCTCTGGACAGGTGGACACGCCATTTGCCATCAGGCATCTTTGTGATCACCGGTGCAACGGTGACGCCGCCTTTGTCGGTCGCGACGACGGTGAACGGCTTGTCGAGGTATTCATCGCGCAGCACCGGGCCGTCGAAGATGATGGACCAGTGCGGCCAGGGCGTGCGAACAAAGACAACGCGCTCGGCCCGTGCGAGTTGATCAAGCGGCAGGCCGACTTCATCTCCACTGTCGTCAGAGCCGGCGACGGCGTCGTCCCAGTTTGTCAGTTCATCGGCCAGGTTTTTGGGCGGGGCTAGCGACTGGATCGGGCTGCCAAACGAGACGGTGTATTGGACGTGAAGGGACTTACCTGCCGGGACATTGTCGACCGCGTAGTAGCAGCCCATGTTGTCGTGCTTTTCTTCGGTTCGCGCAAGCTCCAGTAGTTCGACCGACCCTTTGGGCCAGTCGTTGGTGGGCTTGACCCAGACATCGGGTCGTAGCTCGTGGCGGGTCAGCGGGTCGAGGTATCGGCTAAAGCGTCGCTCCCGCTGCATCAGGCCGAAGCCGATCGTGTCATCGCCGGTCAAGCGCGTGGTACGGTCGGCGAGCGGGTTGCGTAGCGACTGCCAGTAGACCGCTCCCGGGACGTGTGCGAGCAGGCCGTCGTTGTCGTGGACTTCCGGCCGTTCGTCTTGGAAGCGTGCGTCTGGCTCGGGGCCGAAAAGGAACATGCTGGTAATCGGCGCAAGGCCGAGCTTACGGATCGGTTTGCGTGTGAACAGGTGCAGGTCCACGTCGATGTCCGTGACCTTCTCCGGGCGCATCTTCATACGGAACGCTGCGGTAAGGTGCTCACCATCGATAAGCCCGTCAATGACCAATGGGTCGCGTGGGTTTTCCACCTCGTGGACCCATAGGCAAGTGATCCGAGGGAACGACTCGGCCATCTCGAAGATGCCCGTGTTCACTGCGATGAGTCGGCCCGAGGCGCCGTAGACCGAGCCATCGCCAAGGGCCCGGAAGTACGTTGCACCAAGGATGACCAGCAACTCATCGACCGGTGCGTCCTTGGCCCATGGCCGATTGATCCGCATACCGGCCCAGCCAAGGTCGTTCCAGTCCGCTTGCGGTGCGATCCCATCACGCGGGAATGTGAAGGCCTTCGGCTCGTATCGCCACGGCCTGGAAACGCCAGCCTTCACCACTTCGATGTGTACCGGGTCGGTGTGCAGCCAGCCACGGTGGAAGCCCTCCATGGTGTAGCCCGGCTGTTTGCCCACGGGAAACGAATACTGAGGGTCGAATACGATGCCGATGTGAGCGTCGTAGTCCATTTCAGCCAATTCACTTGGCAGATCGGAAGAAGATGTATTAGTACCACCCAACTTTTCATCGGACCATGAGCCGGTCTGGGCGGCTTGACGGGCGGTCGCGATTAGGTGGTCGAAATGATACTTGGCCGAAGTGTCGCCGAGCAGTTCAACGGCGTGACGACCCGCGGCATCTTCGGTGCCGTAGGTCGTCAACGGAACCCCAAGCACGCCAATCACCATCAGCAAGCAGATCGACTTGGTCCAAAAAGACCATCGACAAGAGATTTTTTTAACCGCACGTTTCATGTTGTTCTGGGTCGCAGTGACAATCTTTACGATTTTGCAGGCAACCGCTTCCGGACCGATAAATCATATCCTGCAATGCTTAAAACCACAAGAAAGGCGTTCATTCCCAGGTTGTGGAGCGATAAACCTTGTCTATCGTCAATCATGCGTTGCAAATCTCGTCTTCGATTTTGGGGTCCTTAAGTGCCTTGCTGGACGGGAGTTGATTCCGTGGGGTGTACCGGATAAACCGGGCCGGTCTTAGCAACGTGTTCACCGCCGAATTTAGATGAGGCATAGCTAGTTGGTAGAATCCGCTCATGCTTTCACAGTGTCACAGTTTCGTGCTCCATGGCATCGACGCCATCGCTTGCGAGGTGGAGGTCGATGTCGTTGCCGACGCGATGCCCAAGACGACGGTCGTTGGACTGCCCGACGCGGCGGTAAAAGAATCGATCGAACGCGTACGGGCCGCGGTGACGAATACGGGATACCCATTCCCATTGGCTCGCCTCCTGGTCTCACTGGCCCCGGGGGACATCCGCAAAGAAGGCCCGGTCTATGACCTGCCGATCGCGGTGGGGGTGCTGCTGGCCGAACATGTCATCGCGGGCGACCGGCACAAGCGATTGATGTTTGCGGGCGAACTCGCTTTGGACGGCCGAGTCCGCCCGGTGAGCGGGGTGATTAATCTTGCACTGCTGTGTAAGGACCTGGGCTTTGATGGCGTGGTCGTCCCGCTGGATAACGCGCACGAAGCCGCGGCGGTCGATGGCATCGAGGTGTACCCGGCCGATTCGCTCGCGTCGGTCGTGTCGTTCCTCAACGGTCAGCACGAGATCACGCCGGTCGCCGCCGTCGACGTCGATGAGCAACTCGCCACGCTGATGCCCGCTGCCGACTTTGCAGACATCCGTGGGCAGGAAGCGGTCAAGCGCGCGATGACGATCGCCGCAGCAGGGGGCCATAACATTGCCATGATCGGCCCGGCAGGCACCGGCAAGACTATGGCGGCACGTGCGTTGCCCGGCATCCTCCCGCCGCTCTCGCGCGAAGAATCGCTCCAGGTCACGCGCATCTACTCGGCCGTCGGGCAAGTGCCTAAGGGCCAGTCGCTCATCACCCAGCGACCCGTCCGCACCCCGCACCACACCGCATCACCCGCTGCCATCATCGGTGGCGGCACCATCCCTCGACCCGGCGAAGTCTCGCTCGCTCACCACGGCGTCCTCTTCCTCGATGAAGTCCCCGAGTTCCCACGACCGGTTCTTGAAACCCTTCGACAACCACTTGAAGACGGTGACGTCACCATCGCACGGGCACACTCCTCCATTCGCTTCCCCGCGCAGTTCATGCTCGTCGTCGCGATGAACCCCACGCCCAAAGGCGACAAGCCTGCCGATGCCTATGGCCAACGCGAGATGGATCGCTACCTCGCCAAGCTTTCTGGCCCGCTGATTGATCGCATCGACATCCATGTCGAGGTCCCTAAAGTCCCCTACAAGCAACTGACCGGGAAGCGCAACGGCTCGACATCAGCCGACCTCCGCGAGAAGGTGCTCGCGGCGCGCGACACCCAATCCAAGCGCAACGGCGGCCCAATGAAGCGCAACGCGGTTCTCTCGGGTAGAGAGCTAGACACGCACGCCCAACTCGACGATGCGGGCAAAGATGTGCTCAAGCAGGCCATGACCGAACTCGGTCTCAGCGCTCGGGCCTACGACAAAGTACGCCGCCTGGCCCGGACGATTGCCGACCTGGATCAGAGCGAACCGGTCCAGCTCGCTCATGTCGCCGAGGCGATTAGCTACCGCTTGCTGGACCGTGAACGATAAATCGCAGTACGTTCTGAGCCGCCTTGTTAATCCCCCAGCATCAGCCAGAGCACCAGGATGGATGCGATGGCGATGATGTTGAGTGCGATCATCAGCAGGCCGATCGTGCTGATGCCTTCGGACGCGGGCAACTCGGTGGTGGGTTCCACATCAAAGGCGCTGGTCGGCGGGGCGACGCGCTGTCCTTGAGGCGGTGCGCCAAAGTTCGCGGTGGCGGGCTGGCCGACGACGGCCGACGGCTTGCCCACAGCACTCGGTGTAACGGATGGCGAAAGTGCGCTCGTCTCAACGTCGCCAGACAGATCAAGGACCTCAGCAAGCAGGTCGCTAGGCCGAGCGGACTTCGGCTTGGTCTTTTTGGTTGGTCCGGGGACTTGGCGTTGAGGGATCGGCTCGCCGTTGATCTCTGCCTTGAGTTGCTGGGTGCCGAGTTCGACTTCAAGATCGGTCTTGTAAGTCAAGCCAAGCTCATTACGCTGCCGCGGCTCGGAGAAAATCGCATGACACTGCCCGCAGCGGCTATCGCTCGGGCTGACGTGGTTTCCACACTCGTGGCAGTAGCCGATGAGGTGCGAGACGCCGGGGACATTTCGTGCGATCGACCAAAACTGCCGGGTGGTTGGGCCGCGCATCACGGTCGTGGGTTTGATCTTTCCCGCAGCGGCCATCGATTTGAGCACGTCGTAGCAGCAACTGGGCCGGAAGGGCTGGTTCTTGTCGCGGATCTGCCAAGGCCCCATCGCTAGCTGAGTCGCACGTCGGCTCAAAGGCTCAAACAGCCCTGCGCAGGCTTGGCACCGTTCGCCGCCATACTGGGCGTGGCCGCAATAGGGGCAAAGGACTAGTTTTTCGCTACCAGACGTCGCCTGCGACATCGCGTACTCCCGTTACTCGTTTAAAGCGTTGACACCGAGCGGTGTCGGCTCTAGCGTGCTGCCATGCATACCGCCAAGCCTATCTTGCTGCTATTGATTGTCGCAGTATTTGCGACCGCTTGCCAGTCCGATTCATCACAAACCGTCACCGAGCCCGATCAAACCGCGATCAAGCCGGTTGACCAAGGCGATCGGCCCATCGCCTACCTCGACGGCAAACTCGTCACCCAAGACCAGCTCTACCGCCAGATCGTCCAGGCCCACGGCGGTGAAGCGCTTGCGGAAATCCTCTTGGATCGTGCGGTCAAAGCTCGGCTCAAACAAGAGGGTATCGAGCTGACGCCCGCCGACATCGACGCGGAGCGCGATAAGCTGCTTACCTCGATGGAACCCGATCCGGATCAGGCTGCAAGGCTGCTGAGGGAAATGCGCGACCAGCGTGGACTGGATGAGGCTAAGTTCACCAGTCTGCTCAAACGCAACGCAGGGCTTCGGTCACTCGTCCGCGATCAAGTCACAATCAATGACGCCGCCATCACGCAGGCCTACCAACTGCGTTACGGCACACGGTACGAAGTGCGCCTGATTATCACCAAAAAACTTGACGCGATCACCCAGGCACGCAGGCAAGTGATCAGCGGCGCGCCTTTTACCGATCTGGCCATCGCACTATCCACCGACAGCAGCGCCCGGCAGGGCGGCCTGCTCTCGCCGATCAGCCCCGCCGACCCGACCTACCCCAAAGTCATCCGCGATGCCTTGCCCAAGCTGAAGTTGACCGACGCGACGACACGGCTAAGCCAGGTGATCGCGATGCCAGAAGGCTACGCCCTGCTCTGGCTCGAAGCAATCAAAGTGCCCATGGATCGTCCTTCGCTTGACGAGGTTCGTGTTCAGTTGACTGAGTCGGTGCGTGACGAGTTGGAGCGCATTCGGATGCGGCAGCTTGCCCGCACGTTGATTGAGCAGGCCGACGTCGTCGTTTTGGACCCGGCTTTAGACAAGGCGTGGCGTCGGCAGCGAGGCGTCATCCAGAACCCCTAAGCAATCTCTGAAACCAGTACGTTCGGTTGCGATAGTTTTCATTCGCGTGTCGAGCCGACCAACTCGGTAAACTATTCGATGCCAACCGGCCGAGAGAACTCCTATGGATATCAAAGTTGCATCCCGGATTGAGCGATTGCCCCCTTATGTGCTGGGCCGGCTCAAGCAGATGATCTACGACCGCCGCAAGGCCGGGGCAGATGTCATCGATATGAACATGGGCAATCCAACGGACGCGCCGCCGGACCCGGTGGTGGACAAAATCCGTGAAGCGGTGATCGACCCGCGCAACAGCCGGTACTCGGTGTCGGCGGGTGTCTATAACCTCCGCCGAGAAATGGCGATCAAGTACGAGCGGAAGTTCGGCGTCGAGTTGGACCCCAATACCGAAGTGATCGCGACGATCGGTAGTAAAGAGGGCTTTAGCCACATGTGCTTGGCGCTGCTGGGCCCGGGTGATACGGCCGTGGTCGCGGACCCTGCGTTCCAGATCCACACCTACGCGGTCATACTTGCTGGCGCTTCGACCGTCTCGGTGCCGTTGGGCAATGACGACGCTTTCTTGGATCGCATCGAGCACACCCTCGACACGCTCCAACCCCAGCCCAAGTGCATCATCCTCTGCTACCCGCACAACCCCACGGCCATCACCGTCGAGCCAGAGTTCTTCGACCGCGTGGTCGAGATTGCCGACAAACACCAGGTCATGGTGATGCACGACTTTGCCTATGGCGAGACTTGCTTTGACGGCTACAAGGCCCCGAGCTACCTCGAAGCAAAAGGCGCCAAAGACTTCGGCGTCGAGTTCACGACCCTCAGCAAGCCTTACAACATGGCAGGCTGGCGCATCGGCTTCTGCTGCGGCAACGCGCAGATGATCAAGGCGCTCGCGACGGTCAAAGGCTACTACGACTACGGCATCTTCCAGGCCGTCCAGATCGCCTCCATTATCGCCATGCGTGAGGGCGATGAACATATTGAAAAGCAAGCCCTCAAGTACGCCGCGCGACGCGATGTGCTGGTCGCCGGCCTGCGTAAGCTCGGCTGGGAAGTCGACAGCCCACGCGCGTCGATGTTCGTCTGGGCTAAGGTCAATCCCAAGCACCTTGAACCGTATCAGGGCAGCGTCAATGAGTTCTGCCTGGCCATGGTCGATCAGGCCGACGTCGCGCTGACGCCCGGCGCCGCATTCGGCGCAAGAGGCGAGGGCTATGTCCGTATGGCCTTGGTCGAGAATGAGCAGCGCATCCGCCAGGCCCTGCGACAACTCAGCAAGGCCCTGCACCTGCCAGCGACAGCGGTGGGGTAAAAGCGTTGGAATAAGGTGTTGCCGTGATCAAGCCGCGGCGTTGCCATCTTCGCCGTCGGATCGCAAACGACGCAGCACCTGACCAAAGACATCATCACTATCGACCGCCGGCGACTGGTCAACCGCTTCGGGTATCCCTGCATCATCCTCAGGCGTGACGATGTCGACTTCGATCACCTCCGCGTCATCATGGACCCTCGAGACATCATCGAGATCGGGCTGAACACTCGCGGATAAATCATCAAGGTCGTAGTCATGCGACTCGCTGGCCGAGGCCTGCATGGCTTGGACAATTTCGTCCGCATCGTCAAACGTTTCTGCCAGTAGGGTCTGGGTCTGCTGCAACAGCGCCCCGGCCTTGGATAGCATGTCATGCATCTCACGTCGCGAGCCCGAGACGGTTTCTTCGAGCTGGTCAAGCCGTTGGGTCATGTCGCGGATCGACTTGGTGAAGCTCTCGTCGATCCGGCCCATCCACTGGTCGTAGCTCTGCAGCGACTTGGCGACATCGTCCTGCACCTGCTCGCGGAGGATGGTCTGCTGGTCGTTGATTTCATCGAGAACTTTTTGGTGCTGCTTGAGTCGGGCATCGGCCGCCTCGAAGAGCTGTTGGCCAAGCTTGACACGCTGGGTCGCCTGCTGCTGCACCTTCTCAAGTGCGATGGCCTGCTGCTCGACCGTGAGCGGGCGGCGCGGCATCTTCGCCAGCAGTTCAGCGGGGGTCGGGCCTTGGGCGGTTCCGGTGGGCTTGGGTCTACTCGAGTCCATGCGTTAGATTCCTTGAAAACAGCTTAGATAGACTGAATGAATATCGACCACGCACGGGCCATGCCTGCACAATCCCCGCTGTTCGCGATACGCTGTAGCCATGAAACTCAACGATCTGTTAACAGCGTTCAATGCGGTCGCACCCGAACAACTGGCCGAGGGCTGGGACAAGGTCGGCCTGCATACAGGCTCAACAGAGCAGGATGTGTCCGCTGGCCTGCTCTGCATCGACCTGACCCACACGGTGATCGATGAAGCGCTGGCCAAGCAGTGCGAGTTGATCGTCGCGTATCACCCGCCAATCTTCGCGCCGCTACAGCGATTGACCGACGAGGGGCCATGGAGCCAGACGCGTGTGGTGCGGTGCGTGCGCGAAGGTTTAGCCGTCTATAGCCCACATACCGCCTTGGATGCGGTGCGTGGCGGAATGACGACTGGCTTTGTGAAGGGCTGGGCATGGGCGTGACTAAGCCGATCCAGCCGACGGCGGCAGCGCGTGACGCCTACAAGGTGGTTGTGTTTGTTCCGCTTGATCACGAGTCGATTGTGCGAGAAGCGATGGCCGCCGCCGGAGCGGGTTGGATCGGCAACTACCGCGAATGCTCCTTTTCAACTGAAGGCATTGGCGGCTTCAGACCAATCCAAGGCGCCAGCCCGACCGTCGGCACCATCGGCCAGCGCGAGACCGTTGCCGAGCGACGCATGGAGATGATCGTTGCCGGCAATCACCTAGGCGACGTCGTCACCGCTCTGCGTCATGCTCACTCGTATGAGGAGCCCGCTTTTGACCTGTTCAAGCTCGAGCCCGAGCCGGTGATTGTCGCTGATCAAGCTGGATCGGGACGCATCCTGACACTGGATCAGCCGATTGATGCGGCCACACTCGCCCAACGTGTCAAGGACAGGCTGGGCATGACTCACGTCAAGCTGGCGGATGGTGGCCAGGCCATCCAGACCATCGCGGTCTGTCCCGGCGCCGGTGGCAAGCTGTTTGAACCGGTCGCCGCCGACGCTTATGTCACCGGCGAGATGCAGCACCACCACGTACTGGACCTACAGCAGCAGGGCCGGTCGGTCGTGCTGGCGGGGCACACGAATACCGAGCGGCCATACCTGCCGACGTATCGGGACAAGCTTGTCCAGGCCGGGGCAAAGATCAATTGGCAGATCAGCGACGCCGACAGAGCCCCCATGGCGATCGTGTAGCCGAGTTGCCAGCCGACGAGGTTCGGCTACAATGCTCGGCTCGATAACCGTCGCCCGTCTCAGTTTGGCCGTGTTGGCCGCAAGCAGATGGGCTACCAACCCACGACGGAAAGCACTCTTATGAGCCAGTTCACCGGATTCAGCTCGGCCCCGCCAAAGAAGGTCATCTTCACTTCCTCTAACGGCACCGTCTATTGCGACTACAAGCAGTCCGAAGACCTCCGCCGCTTCTTGACGCCCAACGGCAAGATCCAGAGCCGTAAGAAGACCAGCCTCAACGCCCGCGAGCAGCGCATGGTCGCACAAGCCATCAAGCGCGCCCGCTACCTCGGCCTGCTGCCTTACACCTCGGCGACGCTCTAGGCCCGGCCACTTTCAGATATTCACTGACAAAGCCCTTGCTCTCAGAGCTTGGGCTTTTTTATTTAGAGAAACCTCGCCCGATCCGCCTCGGTCGGCAGCCGGCAGGCCTCGCGTTTGCCAAACAGGCGGTACCGATTCTTGGCGACTAGTCGATAGCCAAGGTCCCGTAGAAACGCTGGCACGATGATGAAGGGCCAGAGCAGCTTCACAGGCCCGCTCAGCCGACGGCAGATGCGCAGCGCCGCGGACGATCGCACGTAGGCCTTGCCGTTCTCGATAAGGATGATGGTCGATAGCGCACCGGCGTCGATGCCATGCTCGTCAGCCAGTGCCTTGCCGATCTCGGATTGCAGTGAGGCGAAGCGGAAGTAGCTTTCCGGGTCGTGATCGATGACGTAGTTGACCGAGCTATTGCACATATTGCAGACGCCGTCGAACAACACGACGCCGTGCGTGTCCGAGGCCATAGAGTCAAATTGGCTTAATACTTCTTGTGCCATTGCAGTCATATCATAGGTAAGGCGTTGCCCAACAGAGTCACCAGCGACACGGGCAGGGCTTTTCCTGTGGTGTTGCAGTTTTAAAGAACAGAAGATGCCGGGGTAGCCAAGGCGGGCGAGCTAATATCTTCTCCTGCTCAATCGACTCGTAGGTAATCGTCTTGGGTTCCGAGCCGTTGTCGCTGTAGACCAGCTTTAGGTCTTTGGGGGCGTAGAACAGCATGCGATTAAACTCGAATCGCGTGATCCCCGCGCCCGGTTCCATGGCTGGCAGCGCACTAAAGTTCGACTCGATCACGCGGATCAAGTCGTCTTGATAGTCGGCGACGCGCACCGATACAGGCATAAACAGGTGGTTGGTCACCTTGGCCTCCGTGCGGAGGTTAGAGAACATCGCGTAAGCGTGGTGCGTCTTCAGGCCGATGTATGGCGAAAGCCCGTTGGTGAAGAGCAAGATTGGTAGCAGCGTTAAGAAAATCGGCCGAGGCAAGCACGCGAAGTCCTGGCGACCGTTGGGCCAACTGCTGCGACGCCAGAGGAAACGAACCATCAAGATCAGAACGAGCATCGCATAGCCCGTCGCTGCGATGCGTGAGACCCGCCAAGCGACCTGCTCATCGACATTCAAGATGAGTTCTGCCTGTGGCATCCCCTGCCATGAATTGGCCAGGCCAACGGGCAAGACGTACAGCACGAATATGGTCGTGAGCACGAGCGGCAGCTTCAGCCCACGCACAGTCGACCATCTTTTACCTGGCCACGATCTTTGCCACCACTTGGCACACTCGGCCCGGCCCTGGTGCGTGGTAAACAGCACGTAATGCGCCAGCATCATCAGTGTGAAACTGAGGATAAACATGTTGACATGAAAGGACAGGATCAAGTGGAAGACGCCACCCAAGACAAGCCCAGCAAAACGCGATTTACGGAAAATCAACAGGAGCGGGATGAGTGCTTCAATGAGCAACGCGCCCAGCAGGCATGGGTAACGCATCCACGGCTCGACGGGTACGGATAGCCCTGTCATGCCCTTGATGAATTGGGCGGACTCTTCGTACAAGACCCAGCCGCAGCTGACGTCGGGATTGAGGTAGTCGTAGTTGAGCTTGTGGACCACCACCCAGAAGTAAAGCACGAACAGGCTAAGCCGACCGACAGGCGCAAACATCGCGGCGACGCGCTCGCGAGCCGTCACCCCCTGGCCAACGCCGAGCCACGCCAGCAGGCAGATCACCAGCAAGGCCGCATTGATCGCGACCGTATGCAACAAGTGGTTTGGCCAATATGGCGAATACGACAGGGTTGCACCCAGCCAGAAAAAACAAAAGAGCGCAAACCGCGTGACCGAGGAGGGCTTGCCCAGCACGAAGAACCCGGAGACGGGGACGAGCAGCTTGAACAGCAGCTCGCGATTGCTGTAAGGGTCCATCATGGCCCAGCTCGTCAAGCAAACGTGCAGGATGCCATAGGACGCCCAGGCCAGCGCGAAGAACACGAACAATGATCGCATGGGTGAGTCGCGGTCGACATCCAGGCTTGGTGGGTTCGTTTTACTCAACATTCATCACCCGTCTTTGCGGCGCGAGATATTGCCCAAACAACTGCCTACAATCGCCGCATATGGCATTGACAAAAATCTCTATCCGCGGTGCACGTGAGCACAACCTCAAGGGCATCGACCTGGACATCCCGCGCGACCAGCTCGTGGTCATCACCGGGCTGTCCGGCAGCGGCAAATCCACGCTTGCTTTCGACACAATCTATGCCGAGGGCCAGCGGAAGTACATGGAATCGCTATCGGCATATGCCCGGCAGTTCTTAGATCAATTGCAGAAGCCCGATATTGAATCGATCGAGGGGCTGCCACCCACTATCGCGATTGAGCAGCGGTCCGC